>NZ_JBEXPJ010000178.1:0-17490 GCF_040611995.1 Lentzea sp. NPDC006480 | reverse complement strand
GCGTGCACCGGGTCCGTGGTGTTGCCCGTTCTGGTCCACGAGGTCCTGCTGAGGGTCCTGCCGGAGTGGTACCGGCGGGACCGCGAGGAGGAGATGGCCGGCCTGTTCCTGGCCGGCCGCACCGACGAAGTGGACCTGGAGCACGGCTGGCCGGGGTGGGGGGAAACCGCGGCCATGTTCGGCCTCGCCGTGCGCACCCACCTGGCGGCCGGCGCGGCGTTGACGGACGTGCCGGCCAGGGTCGTGTGGCGCGGCGAGATCGTGCGGGCGCTGGGGATGATCGGGCTGCTGCTCGGCATGTTCTTCGCCGGAGCGGCGATCACGCAGCTCGCCGTCGCGTACGGCAATCCCGCGTGGGCGCCGGAGATCAGCTGGTGGCGGCTGCTGGAAGCCGGACCGATCGTGGCGTTCGCGGCCCTGCTCGGCGGGAGGCGCACGCTGGCGAAGGTCGCGGCGTTCGCTCCCGTGCTGCTGGCTGTGGCGTCGCTGGGGGAGTACCGGTACCTGCTGATGTGGAGCGCGTTCCAGCTGCCGTCCCTGGTTACGTTCGCGTGTCTGTGCCTGGGTTTCCACCGGGAGGCGCCGACGCCGCCGGCCAGGAGGTTGCTGTGGTGGGGCGGGGGAGCGTTGCTGGCCGGTGTGCTCGGCGGGTTCGCGTCCGGACTGGGGCTGGTCGTGGTCGCACTGGTCACGGTGGTCGTGCGCGTGGTCGCGTTCGTGCGCGGTGACTTCGTGCTGGGGCGGGCGTTGTCGTTGTTCGCGGTGCTGCAGCTGGCGCCGCTGGCGTTCCTGCTGGCCGGGGGAGAGGTGCTGGTGCTGGCGCTGCCGATCGTGGTGCTGCTGGTGCTCAGTGCGCTCGCGCCGGTCCGGAAAGCGCGGCTGTCATGACCACCAACCTGGAGCGCCGGTATCGGTTGCTGCTCAAGGTGCTGCCGGCGTGGTACCGGGAGGACCGCGAGGAGGAGATGGTCGGGCTGTTCCTGATCGAGCGCACGGACGAGCTGGATCTGGAGCACAGCTGGCCGGGCTGGGGCGAGACGTTCGCGATGCTGGGGCTGGCCGTGCGGACGCGGTTCGCGGCGGTCAGCGCGCCGGTGGGGGCGTTGCGGCTCGGTGGGGTGGTGCGGTGGCTGGGTGTGCTCGGGTTGCTGCTGAGCTTCACCTACATCGCTCTGTCGGTGCGCAGCGAGATCCTCGTGCGCTCGATGCCGGAGTTCCCGCCGCAGCCGCCGCCGTGGGTGATGCTGAGCCACTTCTTGCCGGTGGTGGCGTTCGTGTTGCTGCTGAGGGGGCAGCGGACGTGGGCGAAGGTGGCCTACGGGCTGACGGTGGCGGTGTGGCTGACGCAGTTCTTCCAGGTCCAGCCGACCGTCTGGTCGGTGCTGTGGCACGTGCCGTCGATCCTGACGCTGGTGTGCCTGTGCCTGGGTTTCCACAAGGACGCGCCCACGCCGCCCGTGCGGCCGCTGGTGTGGTGGGCCGGTGCGGCCGTGGTGCTGGGCCTGGCCGACATCGTGGTCATGGGCAGCGGTGTGCTCGTGCTGGCGGTCGCGGTGCTGAGCCTGCGGATCTACGCCTACGTGCGCGACGACGCGGTCTTGGGACGGGCGTTGTCGGTGTTCGCGGTGGCGTTCGGAGGATCGGCCGCGATCACGTACGTGCCCGCGCCGCCGGAATACCAGAAGTACGCCGTGGTGGCGGCGGCGCTGCTGCTGGTCAGCGCCGCCGCACCGGTCAGACGAGCGTCGGCTCTGCGTTCCCGACTGCCTTGATGGCCCTGCGGACGGGCACGAAGATCAGCAGGATGAAGCCGGCGACGAAGAAGATGATCAGGGCGAGGATGGCGGGCCGCAGGCTGCCGGTGGCCTGGCCGACCCCGGCGAACACCAGCGGGCCGAGCCAGCTGGTGGAGCGCTCGCCGACCTCGTAGAGCGAGAAGTACTGCGCCTCGCGGCCGGGCGGCACCATCTGGCTGAACACGCTGCGGGACAAGGCGTTCGTACCACCGAGCACGATGCCGATGCCGGCCGCGACGAGGTAGAACTGCATCTCGTCGCCGGCCTTGACGAAGAACGCCGCGGTGATCACGACGATCCACACCACGAGCGAGCCGAGGATCGTCTTCTTCGCGCCGATCCGCTTGGCCACGAAGCCGTGCAGCACGCCGCCGATGAACGCGACGAACTGGACGATCAGGATCACCGTGATCAGCGTCTGCTGCTCGAACTTCAGCTCGACGCTGCCGTACTGCGCCGACACGTTCGCCACGGTCGCGATGCCGTCGGTGTAGATCAGGTACGTGCCGAGGAACGCGAGCGTGAGCGGGAAGGCCTTGGCCTGCTTGAGGGTCGTGCCGAGCTCCTTGAAGCCCGCGGAGACGACCGAGCCGCCGTGTTCGTTGCCGTGCGGCCGCTGGTGCTCGGTGAGGCGGGTCAGCGGGATGAACGTGAAGCCCGCCCACCACACACCGGAGATGACGAACGCGATGCGCGCGGCGTCGGCGGACGTGATGCCGAGGGAGTCCGCGGACAACGTGATGGCGAGCTGGATCGCCAGTGCCACACCGCCACCGAGGTATCCGAACGCCCAGCCGCGGCTGGACAGCGCGTCGCGTTCGTCGGGTGTCGCGATCTCGGGCAGGAAGGCGTAGTAGACGACGACGCTGGCGCCGTAGCCGATGTTGGCGATGATGAAGAAGAGCACGCCGAGCGTCCAGTTGGTGCCGGACACGGTCGCGAGGGCGATGGTGGCCGCGGACCCGGTGAAGGCGAAGGCGGCGAGCATCTTCTTCTTGTTCTGCGTGCGGTCGGCGATGGCGCCCATGACCGGCAGCACGAGGACCTGGATGACGGTCGCCACCGAGAGCAGGTAGCCCCAGAGGGATCCGGCGGGGAACTGCGTTCCGAGGAACGTGACGTCGCAGTGGTCGAACGCGCTGTCGTTCGCACAGGGATTCGCACCGTTGAGCGCGCTGTCGGCCTTGGCGGCGTTCGTCGCGATGCTCGTCAGGTACAGCGAGAAGAAAACAGTGACAACCGACGTGGGGAACACGGAGTTCGCCACGTCGTACCAGACCCAGCCGCGCTGTTCGCGACGTCGCTCGGTCTTGCTGGCGTCGGCGGCGTCGTCGCCCTTGACCTTCATGTCGGCGGACTGTACTTGTCCGCCGACGCGGCCGATGATCGACTGCCCAACCTGTTACCAGGTGCCGCGCGAGCGGAGTACTTCTCTCAACACGTCCGGCCGGTCGGTCACCAGCCCGTCGACGCCAAGATCCAGCAACGCGCGCATGTCGTCTGCGTCGTCGATCGTCCACACGTGCACTTCGAGGTCCCTGCGGTGCGCCGCCTGCACGAACCTCTTGTCCACCACCGTGAGCCGCCCCTGGCTGACCGGCACCTGCGCCACCTGCCCGCGCACCGCCATCCCGGCGAACGGAATCCGCCCGGCCGCCCACAGCGCTCCGGCACTGCGCGGACCCATCGACGTCAGCAGCTCTGGCCCACCCTTGCGCCGCAGCCGTGCCAGCCGGTTGTCCGAGAAGCTCGCCAGGCACACCCGGTGCAACGACTTGGCCTTGCGCAACAGGTTCAGGATCGGCTCGACCGCGTTCTCGCTCTTCACGTCGATGTTGAAGAACGTGTCGGGCAGCTCTTCCAGCACGTCTGCCAGCCGCGCGATCGGCTCCCTCCCGCCGACCCGCGCCATCCGCACCTCGGTCCACGGCAGCTCCGAGACCTTTCCTTCGCCGTCCGTGGTCCGGTCGAGCGTGTGGTCGTGGTGCACCACGACCTCTCCGTCGCTCGTGGCGTGCACATCGGTCTCGATGTACCGGTATCCCTCGGTGACGGCCCGCCGGAACGAGCTCAGCGAGTTCTCCATGCCGCTGAGGTCGTCGACGTGCCAGCCGCGGTGAGCGAACGCCCTGGGGTGCGGGCCTGCGAGGTACGGGTGGGTCACGAACCCGAGTCTGCCTGGTCGCGGTGGCTCCGGGGTGGACAGTGGGTGGCGAGACACTTTCTTCTTCCTCTCTATTTCTTCAGTGTTGCCTGAAACCAGGCCTGTCGGCCCAGATGTCCCCAGCCCGACCATCCGAACCACAACAGAGCAAAAGAGGCCAGGGGTGAGAAGGGCAAAGATCGAGGAGGCTTCGGACAAAGCCGAGGAGCGTCGCGTCAGCGCACACCCCTTCAAAGCAAGCCCTCGGCGGCGGACGTCAACAGGCCCGTTCACGCGAATTCGCCACAACACACCGGAACCCTTTCTGAAACCAACACCAATCGCCGAACCGGTGCTGTCCGGTTCCCTACGAAGGTCGTGCTTTCTGGCGCGTCGCTGGAGAGGACCCACCGGCATTCGCTACCGTCGCGCGCCATGGAGCGCTCCATGGAGGCGGATGAGCCCAGGCACTGTGCGTGGTGCGGGAGGCGGTTGCCGGGGAGTGGACGAATCGGCCGCCCGCGCAGGTACTGCGCTCAGCCGTGCCGCCAGCGCGCGTACGAGCGGCGAGCGGCGTTGCAGCGGGGCGGGCTGCCTGAGGACGCCGTAGTACTGTCCACCGCTGAGCTGGCTGATCTGCAGGACCGGTTGTTCCAGTTGCGGTGTGCCGCCGAGGACGTGGTGACGGCGGCGCAGGACGGGGCTGAGAACGAGGAGCTGCGGAAGCTGGCCGCCGAGCTGGTGGAGTCGGCGAAGGGTTTGGAGCGGCTTCGCTGAAAGCCGTTCGCAAAATAGCGAACTGACCGGCGTAGCGGGTTGCTTACGTCCGGTGATCGGACGATCATGACGCGCGTGACCTCGTATACCCGCACGGTGCTGGACCGGGCGGATGTCGGCTATGCCGTGACGGACGCGCGCGGGAACCTGTTGTGGTGCAACCGCGCGCTGGGCGCTGTGCTCGGTGTTCCGGTCGAGCAGGCTTATGGACGGTCGTTGCCGGCGCTGCTGCCCGGGGTGCCGGAGGTGCCGGCGCCCGCCAGGGAGGTGCTGGCGCCTGGTCCGAAGTGGCTGGAAGTGCGGTGTTCGAAGCTCGGTGACGACCTGATGTACGAGGTCGTGGACGTGTCGGCGTGGCGGGACCGCGAGCTCACGGTGACGCAGGAGGCCGACGCGCTGCGCAGGGCTCAGGCGCTGGGGCGGATGGGCACGTGGGAGTGGTCCATCTCGGACGATCGCGTGACCTGGTCGGACACTCTGCTGGAGATGTTCGGGTTCTCGCCGGGGACGGCGTTCGACTTCGAGCTGTACTCGCGGCTGGTGCACCCGGACGACCTGCCGATGATCGAGGAAACGCTCGACACGGCGCTCAAGACCGGCAGTGTCTTCACGTACACGCACCGGATGCTGAGGCCCGATGGCGCGGAACGCGTCTTCGAGTGCTTCGGCGAGGTGGTGATGAGTGACGACGGCGCTCCACTCAGGGCTCTGGGCACCGCTCACGACGTCACCCAGTCCTCGCGGGTGCACGACGAGCTCGTGAGGATGGCCGAACAGGACCCGTTGACCGGTCTGCCGAACCGCCGCGCCCTCACGCGGGCGCTGGAGAAGGAGCTCGCGAACAACGGGTCGGGCGCGCTGCTCGTCCTGGACCTGGACAACTTCAAGGACGTCAACGACCTGCGCGGCCACGCGGTGGGCGACCGGGTCATGCGGATGCTGGCGAGCGCGCTGCAGTCGCGGCTCGGGGACCGGTTGATCGCCCGCCTGGGCGGTGACGAGTTCGCGGTGGTGCTGCCGGGCGCGTCCCTGAAGGACGCCTCCGAGGTGGCCGACAACCTCAAGGCGGCGGTGGCGGGTTTCCCGCTGGCGGGCATCGGCACGCCGGCGCGGATCACGGTGAGCACGGGCTTGGCGGAGTTCGGTCCTGGTGACTCCTGGGAGCTGGTGCTGGCGAACGCCGACCTGGCGTTGTACGCCTCCAAGGCGGCGGGCCGTGACCGGGTGACGGTGTACGAGCCGAACCACTACGCGGACACCGTGAAGCGGGTGAGCGTGCTGGACCGCCTGAGAGCGGCGCTGGCCGGCAACGGTCTCGCGCTCTACGGCATGCCGATGGTCGAGCTGCACTCGGGCAAGGTTCTCGGCCACGAACTGCTGCTGCGCCTGGAGGACCAGCAGGAGCCGTATCTCGGCCCGGCGGACTTCCTGCCGGTGGCCGAGCGGTCGAACCTGATCCTCGACGTGGACCGCTGGGTTCTCTCGACGGCGATCGACGCGCTGGTGGCGGAACCGGACTCGCGGTTGCGGTTCAACGTCAACGTCTCCGGCCGCACGCTGGAGGACCCGGAGTTCGGTGACTTCGTGCTCGACAAGCTCAGCAAGGCGGGCGTCGCGCCTGGCCGGCTCGGCTTGGAGATCACGGAGACGGCCGCGGTGACCAATTTGGACGCTGCCGTGACGCTCGCGACCCAGCTGCGCAGCTTCGGCTGCCGGATCACGCTGGACGACTTCGGCAGTGGGTTCGGGTCGTTCGTGCACCTGAAGCACCTGCCGATCACGGGTATCAAGATCGACGGTGAGTTCGTGAAGGGCATCGAGACCAATGACGCCGACGCGGTGCTCGTGTCCGGGATCGTGCAGATCGCGAACGGGCTGGGGCTGTCCGCGGTGGCCGAGTGGGTGGAGCGACCGTCCCAGGTGGAGGCTCTGAAGAAGCTCGGTGTGCGGGTGGGGCAGGGTTTCCACCTCGGCAGGCCGGTGCCGTTGCGTGACGTGGTGAACGCGGAGCGCATGCCGCCGAATGGCGCATTGTCGTCTCGGGTGGTCGGAGCAGAGGATGGTGCCCGCTCCTGATCCCCGCCTGATGGGATGCTCGTGTCTTCTTGCGGTCTGCGTCGTCTTGAGTTGAGCGTTGCCGAGCCTGAGAAAACGGTGGACTTCTTCGCCGCGGTTCTCGGTTGGGCGGTGATAGCGGAGCCGGGCGGATCGTTCACGGGTTGGGTCGGTGACAGACTTGCGGCTCAAGTTGTTGCGGGGCAAGAAGGTTGGCGTGTCTTCTTCGGTGGTGACGAGCCGCGTGAGCTGAAGGCGAATTCCTCTGTGGACAGTGGCAGGGTGTTGCACGGCCCGTGGGCGCCGCAGCCCCGGCACGGTGAGCCGTGCTGGGTGGAGCTCATGACCGAGGCGCCTGAGGACGAGTTCTGGGCGGGTGAGCTCGGCTGGCAGATCAAGCCGGGTACGGATGACTTCGTGCTGTACACGTCGTCGCGGCACGGTGATCCCCGTCCGGTGGCGGGCCGGTTGACGACGGCGCGGTCGCAGGGCTGGCAGGTGTACTTCGCGGTGGACGATCTCGCACAGGCGTGTGCGCGAGTGTCCGAGTTGGACGGTCGTGTGCTGCTGGAGCCCACGACCGTGCCAACCGGGCTCGTCGCGTCGGTCGAAGGCCCGCACGGTGGAGCCTGTGTGCTGCTGGAGAACCCGAAGGGCTGGGGCGGGAACTGGGCTAGCTAGCCGGTTCGCGGTCGAACCACGCCACGGCGAGCAGGATCAGCCCGGTGGCGATGCTGACGCCGGTGTTGATCAGCAGGTCCGAGGTGGCCATGCCGATCTCGCGGCCCCAGTAGGCGAGCTGTGACCCGGCGTCCCAGAACAGGTACATCAGCGCGTTGATGACGATGAGCTTGCGGCGGTCGGCTGCCCGCCGCAGGCCCATCGCCACGATCGTCACGGCGATGATCAGCACGTGGTAGCCGGCGACGCTGTACCACTGGAACGCGCGGGTCGGGGTCATCTCGCCGCCGAGGTAGGCGCGGTCGGTCAGTTCCGGGGAGAACGTGAGCACGGCGGCCTGCAGCAGGTTGAACGCGACGTAGACCCAGAGGACGATCTTCATCCAGAGCTTCATCGGCGGGTCAGGCGTCCAGCTCGGGCGGGAACCCTCCGGTGGCGATGGGCCCCCAGGAGTCGATCGTGACGCGGATGAGCGACTTGCCCTGCCGGAGCATCGCGGCCCGGTACTCGTCCCAGTCGGGGTGCTCGCCTGCGATGCAGCGGTAGTACTCGACGAAGTCGTCCAGTGCCTCGGGCAGGTCGAGGATCTCGGCGGTGCCGTCGATCTGCACGTACGGACCGTCCCAGTCGTCGGAGAGCACGCACATCGTGACGTTCGGGTTGCGGCGGGCGTTGCGGACCTTCGCGCGCTGCGGGTACGTGGCGATCACGATCCGGCCGTTCGAGTCGACCCCGCACGAGACGGGGGAGACCTGCACTCCGTCGGTGGAGGAGCGGCGGGTGATCAGGACGCCGTGGTGGCGGGAGCGGAGGAACTCGAGCAGCTGCGGCCGGTCGACGACGTCGGCCGTGGCGATCTTCGGCATGATGTGCAGCATGGCACGGTTCACCTCGTTCGACGGCACCGAACTCGCCTACCGGGAAACCGGCGAGGGCGCCCCGCTGCTGGTGCTCGCGGGCGGCCCGGGCAGGGCCTCGGAGTACCTCGGGACTCTCGGCGGGTTGGACGCGCACCGCCGGTTGGTCATCCTGGACAACCGCGGTACGGGCGAGTCGGACGAACCGGCGGATCCGTTCACCTACCGGCGGGACATGCTGGTGCGCGACGTGGAGATGCTGCGCCGCCACCTCGGCTTGGACGTGGTGGACGTGCTGGGTCACTCCGCGGGCGCCGGGATCGCGATGGGGTACGCGGCGAACTTTCCGGAGCACGTCGGCAAGCTCCTGCTGCTCACCCCGGCGCTGCGCAGTGTCGGCCTGTCGCCGGAGCAGAGCGACTGGGACACGTTCCTGGCCGCCCGCGTGAACGAGCCGTGGTTCGAGGGCGCCACGGCGGCGCTGGCTCGCAACGCCGCCGGTGACGACTCGGTGGAGAACCGCGTCGCCGCGTCCCCGTTGCTCTACGCCCGCTGGGACGACCGCGCCCAGGCCCACGCGAACGCCGAGCTGGGCCAGTGGAAGTACCACGTGGCGCTGGGTTACAACGCCGAGGGCGCGTTCGTGCCGGGGATTCTGCGCCGGGCGCTGACGGACTTCGACCACCCGGTGCTGGTCTACGCGTGCACTGAGGACCCGATCTCGCCGGTCCGCCGCTGCGCCGAGCTCGCGGAGCTGTTCCCCGACGTCGCGATGTACGTGCACGAGGGCGTGGGTCACTATCCGTGGGTGGAGAACCCGGACACGGTGTCCGGGCAGCTCGCGGCGTTCCTCGACCGCTAGGGCCGCGGCCCAGGCCACGCGAGCCCGCGTCGTGCCGCGGCTGGTCTGAGCCTCAGAAGGCCCGTGCGGTCGCGACGCGGTCGCGGCCGTTGTTCTTCGCCTGATAGAGCGCTTCGTCCGCGGCCAGCAGCAGCGGGCTGAGCTCGGTCGCGGCGTCCGGGAACACCGCCGCGCCCACCGAGGCGGTCAGGCCGTTGACCACCTCGTCACGGCCCAGGCGGTCGACCACGACCATGTGCAGGCTCGCGATCTCGAGCCGGATGCGTTCGGCGGTGGCGCGGACCTCGTCGGTGCTGACGCCGGGCAGCAGCACGGCGAACTCCTCGCCGCCGAACCTGCCCACGAGGTCGTACGAGCGGACGGAGTGCTTCAGCGCGTCCGCTACGGCGCGCAGTACGCGGTCGCCTGCGAGGTGGCCGTAGGTGTCGTTGATCTGCTTGAAGTGGTCGAGGTCCAGGATCAGCACGCCGACGGTCGAGACCAGGCGGCGGGCTCGTTCGATCTCGCGGCCCGCGACGTCGTGCCAGAACGTGGCGTCGACCAGGCCCGTCTTGGAGTCGGTGCGTGCGGCGACCCGGAACTGGGGCAGCAGCAGGCCCATGTGCAGGGCCAGCACGGTCAGCAGCAGCATCGGCGCGAGCCACGGCCGGTCGGTCATCAGGATCGCCAGCACCGAGCCCAGCCCGATCGAGGCGAGGATGATGAGTTGGTCGGAGGCGTTGCCGAGCGCGGCGCGGGCGGGCTGTTCGCGGTTGGTCATGATGATCGCGCCGACCACGAGCGCGTAGTTCACCAGCCAGTAGGTGAGTCCCGCGAGCGCCAGTGCGAGCAGCGCGATCGGGCCGTCAACGTCAAGGGGCCGGTTCGAGAAGAATCCCAGAACCAGTTGCGCCGCGGCACACGCGAGTACGACAGTGGCGGCGGAGAACACCTTGCGGAACAGGACCGCCCGCCGCTTGTAGACCCGGAGCCAGGCGTGCAGGTAGCTGATGGTGATCAGCGCTACCAGCAGTGGCATCGGCAGTACGAGCACGCCCGCGAACAGCCACACCGACTGCATGTGGGCGTGTGGCGACCCCTCGCGTGAGATTTCGCGGATCCGTTCGATCCCCTGCGCGGCTTCGAGGTGCAGTACCGCACCGCCGGCGAGCAGCACGAACAGCGGCCAGACGAAGGCCTCGGCAGGGGTACGCCATGCGGTGGCGAGCGTGACGAGGGTCGCCGAAACGTCCACCGTCAACACGTAGGCCAGCACCACAGGAGGAAGCGACCATAACCTCCATCGGCGCGGGTCGAGCCAAGGCACGCTGCCACCCCCACACCACCGTCAGGAACAAACAACTGTAGCTACCGGGTAACGCCAAGTCGTGGCTCCATGTGGGGGACCTCACCGTGAGTAGTCCTCACAGAATGCACCCCTGATAGTCCGTTCATACCCGCGCAACGAACACCCATAGGAGCAGTCATGATCGTCCGTACCTCTTCCCCGCGTCCGGTCCGTCCCAACGACTGGTGCCGTCCGAACGACTGGGCGCGCCCGAACGACTGGCGTTCGAGCGAGACCCGCTGACCCACCACAGGATCGCCGCACCGCCCGCCGCGAGCACACCCAGTGCTCCGGCGGCGGCGACGACCCGGTGCACCGCGACGGTTTCCGCGGCCAGACCGGCCAGGGCGACGCCAACGCCCTGGGAGACCCGCAACGCGGTGACAGCGAGGCCGTACGCCTGCCCGCGCGAGAAGTCCGGTACCGCGCGCACGAACGTCGTGTTCGCGACCAGGTGATAGGCACTGGCCGCACCGGACAGCGCGAACAACCCCACACTGACGACGAGACCTGGCCGCAGCGCGGCCGGGACAAGAACAGCACACGCGGCGATGGCCAGCCACGGCATGACCCGCAGCTGTGTGCGCGCATTGAGGTGCGCGACGAGCAGCATGCCCACTGCCGTTCCCGCGGCGTAGGCGGCGAAGATCGACCCCACCCCGGCCGGCCCGGCCCCCACCTGTGCGGCGTACGGCACGGCCAGCGCCTCACCGACGATGTAGAAGCCCGAGACGCAGGCGAGCGCGACCAGCGCCCGCAACCTGCGCTCGCCCCACACCAGCCGGGCACCGCCGACCAGGTCGGCAGGCCACGCCGACACGCGCGGCCGCCTCGGCGCGGGCCGGTCCAGCAGGAACACGCCCACCAGCAACGCCGACACCCCGAACGTTCCCGCGTCCGCCACCAGCACCAGCCCGGGCCCCAGCAACGCCACCAGCGCCCCGCCGGTCAGGAACCCGGCGACCTGCGCCACCTGCGTCACCGTGCTCAGCACGGCCTGACCCTGCGGATACCGCTCGTCGGGCAGGATCTGCGGCAGCAACGCCGCCCGCGCCGCCCCGTGCGGCGCTCCCGCGAACTGCACCAGGACCAGCAGTGCCGCCAACGCCCACAGGGGCATCAGCGGCACGGCCATCACCAGCAGCAGGGCCGCCCGGACGAGGTCGGCGGCCACCATCACTTCTCTGCGCGCGAACCGGTCGGCGAGCCCCGAGAGCAGGGGCCCGCCGACCAGGTCCGGCAGAAACGTCAGCGCGTAGGTCAGCGCGGTCAGGCCCGCGCTGGCGGTGCGGTTGTAGACGTGCACCGTCAGCGCGACCCGCGCGAACTGGTCTCCGGCCACCGACACCAGATGCGCCACGAACAGGGCGCGGAACTCACCGTCGCGGGCGAGCTCGCGGTAGCCGGGCATGCGCTACAGGATGGACGACCAGAACGCGCACTTGTGATCGAGGGCGAAATCAGTGCCCCCGATTGCTCCGGGTGCCAGCGACCGCACCTCCGAACGCCACCCCGGATCGCCGGTCCGCGCGAACCGTCCCCACGCCGCGATCATGTAGTCCGACAGCTCCCGCTGCTTCGCGTCCAGGGGCGCGTTCATGTCGAACAGGTACATCAGCTCGGAGGCGTGGAACGCCTTGTAGTCCGGGAACGGCGGCAACGGGAAGATCACCGGCGCGTCCTGGTCCGCGAACTCGTAGCCGGACACCCGCTGGTGCCGGCCCAGCTCCTTGCGCGCCACCTGCGTGGTGCACGACCACGACTTGTCGGTCAGGATCCGCGCCACCTCGTCCCGCGCGTCGTCGTTGCCGTTGACCGGGTACTGAGCCACGATCTTGTCGACGTCCTTCTCCGCGAACAACCCGGCCACGAAGGCGCGGTAGCCGGCCTCCGGCACCACCTGCGGGAAGATCAACGGCGCGAACAACGTCATCTCGTCGTGCGTCGACCCGACCATCGTCGGCACGTGGTTCATCCGACCGGTCCGCTGGGCCAGGGCCGGGTCGATCGGCAGCACCGCGGTGTCGAACGCGGGGGAGCCGAACTGCTCGTGCACCGTCAGCAGCTTGTCGACCGGCAGGCTGCGCAGGCACGCGAGATCCGCGCACCCCAGGGACTGGGCCGCTCCGAGCTTCTCCACGTCCGCCCGCGGCTTCCAGATGCCCGGGAACTCGCCGGGCTTCGCACCGGGGAAGGTCAGCCCGCACGGACCCGACTGGATGATCGCCTTCGCGAACAATCCCGCCGCGCGCGGTGACGCGAGCTGCGCGCAGACGCTCAGCCCGCCGGCCGACTCGCCGAACACCGTGACGTTGCGGGTGTCCCCGCCGAACGCGCGGGCGTTGCGCCGCACCCACTTCAACGCCGCCTGCTGGTCCGCGAGACCGAAGGCGCCGGAGCCCGGCAGACCGGGATAGCCGAAGAACCCGAACGCGCCCAGCCGGTAGTTCACCGTCACCACGACGACGTCGTTCTTCGTCGCGAGCCGCCGCGCGTCGTACTGCGACGCCGACCCCGCCGTGAACCCGCCGCCGTGGATCCACACCATCACCGGACGCGGCTTGTGCGAGTCCTTCGCCGGCGTGACGACGTTCAGGTAGAGGCAGTCCTCGACCTGTGACGGCGGTGCGCCCAGCTGCGAGTTCTGCGCACACACGGGCGAGGACTTCGTCGCGTCGCGCACGCCCTGCCACGCCTGCGCGGGCTGCGGATCGCGCCACCGGTTCTCGCCGACCGGCGCAGCGGCGAACGGGATGTTCCCGTACGTCCGGTACGTACTGGTCACCGTTCCCGAGACCAGGCCCTTGTCCGTGCGCACCACGGACCCGTCGTCCTGCGCGGCCGCGGTACCCACGACCGAGAACGCCATCGCCGCGGCGAGCACCGCGGTCAGCATCTTCCTCACAGTTGCCCCCAGAAATCGCACTTGTGGTCCTTCGCGAAGTCGGCCGGCCGCACCTGACCCGCGGCCAGCGACTGCACCTCGGCCCGCCAGCCGGGGTCGCCGGTGCGGGCGAACCTGCCCCACGCCGCGATCATGTAGTCCGACAGCTTCCGCTGACCCGGCGTCAGCGGAATGCCGAAGTCGAACAGCAACGGCAGCTCCGAGGCGTGGTACGCCTTGTAGCCGCCAGGCAGCGAAGGCATGTCCGGGAAGATCATCGGCACGTCGGCGTCCGCGAACTCGTAGCCCGACACCCGCTGGTGGCGTCCGAGCTGCCGGCGCGTGTCGTGCGACGCGCACCCGAACGAGTTGTCCGTGAGCACCGTCGCGAGCTCGTCGCGGGCGTCGCCGTCGCCGTTCACCGGGTAGCGGGCGACGATCTTGTCCGCGTCGGCCTCCCCGAGCAGGCCCGCGACCTGCGCCCGATAGGTGGTCTCCGGAACCACCGCCGGGAAGATCAAGCCGACGAACAACGTCGCCTCGTCGTGCGTCGAGCCGACCATCACCGGCACCCGGTGCATCCGGCCGGTGTTCTGCGCGACCACCGGGTCGATCGGCAGCACCCGCGTGTCGAACGCCGGGTTCGCGAACACGGCGTGCACGTCGAGCAGCTTCGACACCGGCAGACCCCGCAGGCACGCCACGTCCTGGCAGCCCAGCGGCTGCGCGGTGCCGAGCTTCTCCACGTCCGCACGGTGCCTCCAGAACGTCTGCCCCGGTTGCGCGCCGGTGACCCCGCAGGCACCGGACTGGATGATCGCCTTGGCGAACAACCCCGCCGAACCCGGCGACGCGAGCTGCGCGCACACGCTCAGCCCGCCCGCGGACTCGCCGAAGATCGTCACGTTGCGGGCGTCACCGCCGAACGCCCTCGCGTTGCGCTGCACCCATTTCAGGGCGGCCTGCTGGTCGGCGATGCCGAATGCGCCCGAACCGGGCAGCCCGGGATAGCCGAAGAACCCGAACACCCCGAGCCGGTAGTTCACCGTCACCACGACGGCGTCGTTCTTCGTCGCCAGCGACTGCGCGGGATAGCTCGAAGCGCTGCCACTGGTGAACCCGCCACCGTGGATCCACACCATCACCGGGCGGGGCTTGCGCGGGTTCTTCGCGGGCGTGGTGACGTTGAGGTAGAGACAGTCCTCGGTGTCCGAGACGGGCTCGCCGAGCCCCGCGGACTGCGCGCACCTCGGGCTCGGCCTGGTCGCGTCCCGCACGCCCTGCCACGCCGGCGCGGGCAACGGGTCGCGCCACCGGTTCTCGCCGATCGGCGCAGCGGCGAACGGGATGTTGCCGAAAGTGCGGTACGTGCTGGTCACCGTTCCGGACACAGCACCCTTGTCGGTCTGGACGACCCGGCCGTCGCTCTGGGCGCTCGCTGCCGGGACCTGGACGACGGCGAACGCCATCGCGGCGGCCGCGGCCACCGTCAGAATCCTTGCCATGAGTTGTTCGACCCCCTTCGGGTTCGAACGTATCGAGGTCCGGGCACGCCGCAAACCGCTTAAAGGCAGTTGTGCCGGTCAACGAAAGTCGATGTTCCGCCTCCGCTGTTGCCGACATACCGACCGGTCGGTACCCTCCGACTCGTGGGTGACACGACACTTCCGCAACAGCCGCTCGTCGACGCGCTCGTTTTCGACTGGGGCGGGGTCCTGACCGTCTCCGTGCCCGAGTTCGTCGGCGCCTGGCTGCACGCCGAGGCCATCGACCGCGAGGTCTACGGTCGCATCATGCGCGAGTGGCTGGGCCGCGACGCGCTCCCGGACAACCCGGTCTTCCGGCTGGAGACCGGCGAGCTGACCGTGCCCGAGTTCGAACGGCTCCTCGCCGCCGAGCTGATCACCACCACCGGTGCGGCCATCGACGAGAACGGGCTGCTCAAGCGCATGTTCGGCGGTGCCGCCCCGGACCCGGCGATGGTCGAGCTCGTCCGCAAGGCCCGCGCTTCGGGCCTGCACACCGCGTTGCTGTCCAACAGCTGGGGCGAGGGCTACCCGAAGGACCTGCTGATCGAGCTGTTCGACACCGTCGTGATCAGCGGCCGGATCGGCATGCGCAAGCCCGACGAGCAGATCTACCGCCACACCCTCGACCGGATCGGCGTTTCTGCCGAGCGCGCCGTCTTCTTCGACGACGCGCCCGTCAACGTCGAAGCCGCCCAGGCCGTCGGCATGCACGCGTTCCGCCACACCACCGCCGACGACACCCGCGCCACCCTCGCCACCCTCGGAGTGAACCTGTGACCGAACTTCCCGGCCTCGACCTCGGGGCGCTCGCCACCCACCTGGGCACGGGACCGCTGACCGGCGAGCTGTTCCCCGGCGGCCGCTCCAACCTCACCTACCGCGTCACCGACGGCACCCAGCGCTGGGTCCTGCGCAGGCCCCCGCTCGGCCACGTGCTGGCGACCGCGCACGACATGGCCCGCGAGTTCCGGGTGATCTCCGCCCTGGAGTCCACGAACGTGCCGGTGCCGCACGCGCACCAGCTCGTCGAGGACACCTCCGTGATCGGCGCGCCGTTCTACCTCATGTCGGAGATGCCCGGCGTGGCACTGCGCGAGCGCAAGCAGTGCCCGTGGCTCAACTCCGAGAGAGCCACCGTGCTCTCGCGCAAGCTCGTCGACGTGCTCGCCGACCTGCACTCCGTCGACCCCGACGAGGTCGGTCTCGGCGACTTCGGGCGCCCGGAGGGGTTCCTCGCCCGGCAGGTGAAGCGCTGGGGCAAGCAGCTCGACGCCTCCCGCAGCCGCGACCTGCCCGGCATCGACGAACTGCGCGCCAAACTCGCCGACACCGTCCCCGACTCGAAGCGCGTGGCGATCATCCACGGCGACTACCGCCTCGACAACGCCCTGGTCACCGAGTCGCCGCTGAAGATCAGCGCCGTCCTGGACTGGGAGATGGCGACCCTGGGCGACCCGCTCGCCGACCTCGGCCTGCTCTACGTCTACTGGCAGGGCCTCGGTGTGGACAACGACCCGATCACCGGCAGCGTCCCGTCGATGCCCGGCTTCCTGTCCGCCGACGAGCTCGTCGCCCGCTACACCACCCGCACCGGCCTCGACACCTCCGGTCTCGGCTGGTACATCGCCTTCGGCTACTTCAAGCTCGCCGTGATCGTCGAGGGCATCCACTTCCGCTTCGCCAGCGGCAAGACCGTCGGCGCCGGCTTCGAGAAGCTCGGCGCGTTCACCGTCCCCCTCGTTCGGCAGGGACTCGCCGCCGCCCACAAGGAGCTCTGACATGGACTTCGCCTACGACGCCAAGACCGAGGAACTGCGCTCGAAGCTGCTCGCCTTCATGGACTCCCACGTCTACCCGGCCGAGGCCGTCCTGGAGCAGCAGCTGCACGACGCCGCCGACCCGTGGGAACGCCAGCCGATCCTCGATTCCCTCAAGACCGAGGCACGCAAGCAGGGCCTGTGGAACCTCTTCCACCCCGAGCACAGCGACGGCCTGACGAACCTGCAGTACGCGCCGCTCGCCGAGATCACCGGCCGCAGCCCGCACCTCGCCCCGGAGGCGCTCAACTGCGCCGCGCCGGACACCGGCAACATGGAGGTGCTGACGATGTTCGGCACCGACGAGCAGAAGAAGCAGTGGCTGCAGCCGTTGCTCGACGGCGAGATCCGCTCGGCGTTCTGCATGACCGAACCCGACGTCGCCTCCTCGGACGCCACGAACATCGCGACCCGGATCGAACGCGACGGCGACGACTACGTCATCAACGGCCGCAAGTGGTGGTCGTCGGGCGCCATGAACCCCAACTGCGCCATCTTCATCGTGATGGGCAAGACCGACCCGGACGCCGACCGGCACCGCCAGCAGTCGCAGATCCTCGTGCCGCGCGACACCCCCGGCATCACCGTCAAGCGCGCGATGCACGTGTTCGGCTACCAGGACTACGCGCACGGCGGCCACGCGGAGATCGTCTTCGAGAACGTGCGCGTCCCGGCGTCGAACCTGATCGCCGGTGAGGGAGAAGGAGACGCCGTCGCCGTACGGGCCGCTGTTCCTGCTGCTGGGCAAGGTCACTGTCTGGC
>NZ_JBEXPJ010000177.1:0-17596 GCF_040611995.1 Lentzea sp. NPDC006480 | reverse complement strand
GAGCAGGCCTTGGAAGCGGCCAACGACAGCCTGGCGTTTGCTCGGCAGGACGAGGATGCGGCTGGGACGGGTTCGGCACGCCCGGCGGCTACCGCGTGTCGCTCTGGCAGCGGCATGCCGTCGACTTCGTCGGGTCGGCCTCCAACGGGCCTCCTGGTCTCGGCGACCACGATCACGAGGGCCATTCCGGCTTCCGGATCGACCAGCTGGACGCCGGGATCGTGTCGTGGGTGCGGCGAGCCGATCCCAGGACCGTCCTGCTGTTCGCGGGCACGAACGACCTCAACCAGCGGCACGACGTAGCGGGCGCTCCGGCCCGGCTCGGCGCACTGGTCGACCGGATCCACGCGCTCGCCCCGCTGGCCGAGGTGTTCGTCGCCCAGCTCACGCCGGTGCCGGGCGACCCGGCGTTCGAGGCACGCGTGCGGGCGTTCAACGCGGCCCTGCCTGCGATCGTGCGGGGCCCGCGGACCCACCTGGTCGACATGCACAGCGGGTTCACCGCGGCCGATCTGGATGACGGCCTGCACCCGAACGCGACCGGCTACGCCAAGATGGCGGACCGCTGGGCGGCGGCGCTCGAGTCGGTGCCGGGGAGCCTCTCCCCGGCCACCGGCACGCCCGCCGTGCTGTCGAGCCCGTTGTCGTTGCGGTGCCTTGACGACGCTCTGGTGCTGCGGGACTGCAGTGGCGCGCCGAGCCAGATCTGGGACCGCTTCTCCCTCTCCCCCGCCGGCGCGCTCGTCACTGCCGACGGCCGGTGCCTGGAGGCTTCGGGGATCGCCGACGGCTCGGCGGTGCGGCCCGCCGAGTGTCGCGGCACCGCGAACCAGCGGTGGTCGGCGCGCTGATCAGGCCAGCCCGATCTGCTGGTAGAAGTTCTGGTTGTCCCAGAAGAGGAACTCCTCGTCCATCGTGCCGCGCCGGTTCCACAGCCCGATGGTCGCCATGTTGATCGAGTACCGCTTCCCGGTCGGCTGGATCACACCACCCTTGCCGTCGGGCATCGGCCTCGTGAAGGTGCCCTTCATGACCCCGGCGACGGCGGTCAGCCCACCGTTCGCGACGCGCAGGTAGTGCGACTCGATGCGGGTGTCCGGCGCCCACGCGAACAACCCCTTGAGGTCCTCGATGTGCCGGTCGATGCCGTCGGTGTAGTGGCCGTCGGGCCAGTGCACGCGGATGGTGCGGGCGTGGCTCTCCTCCAGCCGCGCCCACTTCTGGTGGCTGAAGACGTCGAAGTCGAGCTCGTCGAACGTCTGCAGGTTGCGCCTTTCGGTGCCGGTCAGGTCCTTGGCGAACGGCGGGTTGGGCACCGGCGTCGCGGACGGGTCGGGCAGCGGCGTCCACGGCGAGTACCCGGCGGGAGCGGGACCGGCGTCGGCGACCCCGTTGGTGACGGCCGCCAGGGCCATCGCCCCGAAGGCGGCGGTGCCGCCGTTGGTGATGAGTGAGCGTCGGTTGAGCATCTCGTGCACCTTTCACTCGGTCTGTGCACGCGAGAGCTTGGCACTAACTTTTCGCTAGCGCTATCTTTTCCGCAGTGGCATGGGTCACTTATCGCGGGCATATCGAAAACCGCATACGCCCTGGCAACGCGCGCGCGTATTGGGTTGGGGCGTGCTCAACAACTGGTACGACTGGGTCGGCACCTACACCGGCGTCGCGGCACTCACCCTGCTGTCGCTGCCGGTCGCAGTGGTGGCGGCGGGGCTGCTGGGGTGGCGGCGGAAGGCCACCGGTGCCGCGCGGCCCTGGCGGACCGCGGTGGCCGAGGTCGGCCTGGTCTACGGGACGGTGCCGTGGGTGTGGATGACCCTGTTGCCCGGCAACGAACCCGGCAAGCACGGCGTGGTGACCCTGGTCCCGCTGGCCGACCTGCTCTCCTGGGACCGCGGCCAGATCATCGGCAACCTGCTGATCTTCGCGGCGCTCGGGTTCTTCGCGCCGCTGCGGTTCCCGTCGCTCGCGTCGCTGGGTCGCGTGCTGCTGCTCGCGGCGGGGTGCTCGACGCTCGTCGAGGTCCTGCAGTACGTGCTGCTGCTCGATCGGGTGTCCTCTGTGGACGACGTGCTGCTCAACACCGCGGGCGCCGGCCTGGCCGCGATGCTGTCGTACCGCTGGTGGCGCACGCCCGTCCACAGCTTTGCCTAGGCTGCCGGACATGCGGGTGCTGATCGTGGAGGACGAGCCGTTCCTGGCCGAGGCCGTGCGGGACGGGCTGCGGCTGGAGGCGATCGCCGCGGACGTCGCCGGGGACGGGGACACCGCGCTGGAGCTGCTCAGCGTCAACTCCTACGACATCGCGGTGCTCGACCGCGACATCCCAGGCCCGTCCGGTGACGAGGTGGCACGGCGCATCGTCGCGTCCGGCAGCGGCATGCCGATCCTCATGCTCACCGCCGCCGACCGCATCGACGACAAGGCGTCCGGGTTCGAGCTGGGCGCCGACGACTACCTCACCAAACCGTTCGAGCTGCGCGAGCTGGTCCTGCGACTGCGCGCGTTGGACCGCCGCCGCGCCCACGCCCGGCCCCCGGTCCGCGAGCTCGCCGGGCTGCGGCTGGACCCGTTCCGCCGCGAGGTCTTCCGCGACGACCGCTACGTGGCACTGACCCGCAAGCAGTTCGCGGTGCTGGAGGTGCTCGTGGCGGCAGAGGGCGGGGTCGTGAGCGCCGAGGAGCTGCTGGCGCGGGCGTGGGACGAGAACGCCGACCCCTTCACCAACGCCGTCCGGATCACGGTGTCCGCACTGCGCAAACGGCTCGGTGAACCGTGGGTCATCGCGACCGTGCCCGGCGTCGGCTACCGGATCGACACGTGACCCGGCGCCCAGGGCTCAGCGCCCGTCTCAAACTCACCCTGAGCTATGCCGCGGTCGTCCTCGTCACCGGCGCGGTGTTGCTGGCCGTGGCGTGGATGTACCTGCTGCGCTACGTGCCCAACACCGAGCAGGGCCTGCTCGGGATCTCACCCAACCAGTACCTCCTCTCGCGGATCTTCGGCAAGGCCGCCGCCGTCGCGCTCGCCGCGTTGCTCGTGGTCGGTCTCTCCGGAGGATGGTTCCTCGCCGGACGGATGCTGGCACCGCTCACCCAACTCGCCGACGCCGCGAGGCTGGCATCGAAGGGCGAGCTGTCGCACCGGGTCCGGCTGCCGGGCCGGGCCGACGAGTTCCGCGAGCTGGCCGACGCGTTCGACACCATGCTCGAACAGCTGGAGTCGCACGTCGCCGAGCAGCGCCGGTTCGCCGCCAACGCCTCCCACGAGCTGCGCACCCCGCTCGCGATCACGCAGTCGCTCCTCGACGTGGCCCGCAAAGAACCCGCACCCGAGCTCATCGAGCGTCTGAGCGCGGTGAACAAGCGCGCGATCGACCTCACCGAGGCGCTCCTGCTGCTCAGCCGGACCGGCACCTTCACCCGAGCAGAGGCCGACCTCTCGCTGGTCGCCGAGGAAGCCGCCGAGACGCTGCTGCCGTTCGCCGAGAAGCGCGAGATCACGCTCGACGTCACCGGGGACGCCACGCGGACCGCGGGATCCGCCGAGCTGTTGCTGCGGATGGTCACCAACCTCGTCCAGAACGCGATCGTGCACAACGTCGACGGGGGCTCCGTCGACGTCCGCACCTCGCAGCTGCCCGGCGAGACGGTGCTGCGGGTGGAGAACACCGGCCGGCTCGTGCCGCCGGACCTCGTGCCGACCCTCACCGAGCCGTTCCAGCGCGGAGCCGAACGCACCCGCACCGGCGAGCACGCCGGCGCGGGCCTCGGGCTGGCCATCGTGGCGAGCATCGTCCGCGCCCACGACGGAACCCTGGAACTCAAGCCCCGCGAGGCCGGCGGGCTCGTCGTCACGGTGCGGCTGCCCAGGGTCACACGTCCCGGCCCGCTCCCGCCGCCGGCACGGCGATGAACGTGCGCGGCGGCCCGAACCCTTGCAAGGCAAAGGCTTCGAACACCGCCCGTTCGACGTCCGCGCGGATCTCCGCCGGCACCAACGCGATCGCGGAACCACCGAACCCGCCGCCGATCATCCGCGCGCCCAGCGCACCGGCCTTCTCGGCGGCTGCCGCGGCCACGTCCAGCTCGGGGCACGACACCCGGTAGTCGTCGCGCAGGCTCGCGTGCGAGGCGCTCAGCAGCGGCCCGATCTCCGCGTACCGGTTTTCCCGAAGCAGCTCAACGGTTTCGAGCACCCGTGCGTTCTCGGTGAGCACGTGCCGGACGAGCGGCCGCAGCTCGTCCGGCAGCCCGGCCTCGGTCTCCAGGTCGCGCACCGATGCCACACCGAGCAACCGGGCGGCTTCCTCGCAGCCCGCACGTCGTGCGGCATACCCGGACTCCACCAGCGAATGGCTCACGCGGGTGTCGATCACGAGCACTTCCAGGCCGTGCCGAGCCGCGTCGAACGGCACCTGCTCCTGCTTGCCCGACCGAACGTCCAGGAACAACGCGTGCGCTTCGGTGCAGCACAACGACGCCGTCTGGTCGAGCAGCCCGGTCGGCGCGCCCACGAAGTCGTTCTCCGCCTGCTGCACCCATTTCGCAATGTCGCTCGTGGACGCTGCCACGCCGGCCAAACCCAGCAGCGCCAACGCCGTCGCGACCTCCAGCGAATGCGACGACGACAGACCCGACCCGTGCGGCACGTCACCGACGATCACCAGGTCCGCGCCACCGGTGATCCCCTGCTGCCGCAACACCCACGCGACACCGGCGGGATACGCGGCCCAGCCCTGCACACCACCAGGCCCCAGCGAACCCACGCGCAGTGGCGGCGCTGTGACCACCTCGCCGTCGACGACGCTCGCGAGCGTGATCACGCCGTCCTCCCGCGGCGCCGCGGCCACCCAGGTGCGCTGCGGGATCGCGAACGGCAGCACGAACCCGTCGTTGTAGTCGGTGTGCTCGCCGATGAGGTTCACCCGGCCCGGCGCCGACCACACCCCGGCCGGGGCGACGCCGTGCAGCCGCGTGAAGGCCCTGGCCGTGCTGTTCGATCCTGTTGACTTCATACCGCCCGATCCACGCCGCGTCGTAGCAAGTGCTCACGCGAGGATGACCTAGATCCAGAAGAAAGACAATGTTGATTCTTGATTGAAAACGTTGAGTACCGTTAGCCTCTGGTTTCCCGAAAGGTGAGGAGGTCCCAGCCGTGCTGCTCGAAGCGCTCTCGTTCTCCGTGCCGCTGGGCGACCCCGTGCCGCTGCTCGACAAGCCCGGGCAGTGGGGCACCTGGCACCACCACGAGCACCCGCCCGCACTCGACGGCCGGATGACGTTGCTGCGCACCATCATCACCGCTCCGCACGCCGCCGTGCTGCGGTTTCGCGAGATCGGCGACCGTACGTCGGTGTTCCTGGACGGCCAGCCCGTCGGCGTCCTGCTGAGCGAGCTCAAGGACCACGCGCTGTCCCTGCGCGACGCGAACGGCGAGCTGACGATCTTCGTCGAGGACCTCGGCGGCGGCACCGGCCTCGCGGGCGTCACTCTCGACGGCAGGCCCGTCACCGGCTGGGACGTCATGCCGCTGCACCTCGGCCGGCCGGTCACGGTGCAGCCGATCCGCAACGTCCCGGTGAGCGGGCCGGTGTTCCGCCGCGCCACGTTCGTCCGCGACGAGCCGGGCGAGCTGGCCCTCGACACGTCGGCGTGGGGCTGCGGGGTGGTGTGGGTGAACGGGCACGATCTCGGCCGCTACTGGTCCCGCACGCCACAGCCGCTGCGCGTACCCCGTGAGGTGCTCAAGACGGGCGTCAACGAGCTGGTCGTGCTCGAAACCGGCGTGCCGGCCGACCTCACCGCGAGGTTCCTCGCCTAGCCGATCGGACAGTCCCCTCGGTCGGAAGGTGGAGAGCGAGCCCCACCCGTTCCTCCTACGATCGCGATCATGCCTGGCTATCGCCGTCACTGGATCGTCGCCGCGTTGGTCATCGCCGTGTTCGGCGTCCAGGTCGTGTTCGCGGTGCCGCTCTACGGCAGGCAGTGGACGGTTCTCGCGCTGATCGCGGTCGTGGTCGCGGCGGCGGCGTTCGCCCATCGTCATTTGATCGCGACGGCGTGCGCGTCCGCGGGCATCCTCGGTCTCACTCTGATGGCACCCGATCCGCGGGGCGTGGCTTCGACCACGTTCGGTGGGCTCGCGGAGCCCATGCGGCTCGACCAGATGCCGATGACCGTCTCCGAGGCCGTGGCGGTGGTGGCGCTGGTCGTGGTGCTGGTGTGGACCGCGACCCCGATCACCGCCGCGATCTGCACACTCGTCCTGCTCGCCGTGTGCGTGTTCGCCAGCTACGTCCGCACAGTGCAGTACGAGTGGCCCATCGCTGTTCCGAGCGTCGTGCTCGTCGCGGTCACGGCGGCGAGCGTCGGGTATCTGCTGCGGATGCGCGATCGGACACAGGCTCAGCTCGCCGCCGCCGCCGACGAACGGGCGCGCCGCGAGGAGAGGCTGGACATGGCGCGAGAGCTGCACGACGTCGTGGCCCACCACGTCACCGGGATGCTGGTGCAGGCGCAGGCGGCGATCGTGGTGTCCGAAGGGGACAAAGACGCGGCGTGCGGGATGCTGCCGGGCATCGTGAACGGTGGCACGGACGCGTTGGGTGCGATGCGTGCGATGGTGCGGGCGTTGCGCGATGCCGAGGCGACGCCGGCGACGACCGATCTCTCCGCGGATCTCAAGGCGCTGGTGGAGCAATCGCGGCTGCCGGTGAAGACGACCATCGAGCTGCCGTCGGACGTGCGGCCGGAACTGGGACGATCGGTGCTGAGGCTGGTGCAGGAAGCGCTGACGAACACGCGCAAACACGCTCACGACGCCACCAGTGTGGAGGTGGACGTGCGACTGACCGCGACCGCCGTACTGTTGTCCATTGTGGACAACGGCACCGCGAGGCCCGCGCACTCCGGCGGTTTCGGGCTGGTCGGCATGCGGGAACGGGTGAGCGAGCTGGGCGGCCGGTTCTTCGCCGGTCCCACCGGTGAGGGCTGGCTCGTGACGGCCGAGCTGCCGCTGGCGGTGCGCGCGTGATCTCCGTGCTGATCGCCGAGGACCAGGACATGGTCAGGACCGGTTTCAGGCTCATTCTGGAGGCGCACCAGGACATCACCGTGGTCGCCGATGTCGCGGACGGCATCAGCGCGGTCGAACGGGCCCGCGCGCTGCAGCCGGACGTGTGCCTGGTCGACGTGCGGATGCCCGGGCTGGACGGCCTCGAAGTCACGCGTCAGCTCGCCCCGCACACCCGCATCGTCGTCGTCACCACGTTCGACACGGACGAGGTGCTGCACAAGGCGCTGGATCACGGCGCGTACGGGTTCCTCACCAAGGACGCGAGCCCGGCGCTGCTCGCCGAAGCCGTCCGCTCAGCCGCTCGCGGGGACGTGCTCGTCTCCCCTTCCGTCGTGCTGCGCGTGCTCGGCCGCAGCGCCCCTCGGCTGCCGGACGCCGACGCGGGCCTGCTCACCGACCGCGAGCTCGACGTCGTGCGGCTCGTCTCGCGCGGGCTGAGCAACGGCGAGATCGCCGCCGAGCTGCACCTGTCCGTGTCCTCGATCAAGTCCTACCTCGCGTCGGTGCAGGCCAAGATCGGCGCGCGCAACCGGGTGGAGGTCGTCGCGTGGGCGTTCCGCGCGCACGTGGTGTCCGGTTGACCCCGGCCGAACGGCTGATGCACACGATCTCCGCTGTCTCACGGGCCAGCGGCTCACGGCCTTCGAGCTGATCCGGCAGACCCCTCCCGGCCAGCACTCTCGTCCACAACGGACAGTTCGACGAGAGGCGCGGTCACCCGATGCTGGACCATCTGCGATCTTCCTGGCGCGGCGTGCTCTACCTGGCCTTCGCGGGGTTCGCGCTCATCACGGCGATGTCGTCGGAGTTCTTCGGCTATCGCGTGTGGGGCATGTTCGCCGTGGTCGCCTTCCTCGGTGCCGGCGCCTTCGCGGTGTTCAACGACCGGTTGGCGATCTGGTTCGCGCTGCTCCTCGGTTCGGTGGCACCGCTCGGTGTGCTGATCTTCAACCGGAATGCGGCCGCCGAGGACTTCTCCGGAACGCCGTGGACGTGGAGCGCACAGCCGGACGTGTGGGTGATCGAACGCTCCGCCCGCCTGCTGCTGGCGCACGGCACGCCATATGTGGACGTGACGGCGCTCGGCAGGGCACCGGACGTGAACGACTACACCCCGTACGGCCCGCTGATGACGGTGTTCGGCCTGCCCAGGGCGTTGTTCGGCGACTCACCGCTCACCGACGCCCGGATCATGTTCGCCCTGGTCGCGGTGGCCGCCGTGGTGCTGAGCCTGAAGCTGCTGAACTGGCCGCGCATCCCGGTGCTGGCCGCCCAGCTCGCCGCGGCGAGCCCGTTGACGATGCTGACCATCACCACGTCGGGCGAGGACGTGGCGGTGCTCGCGCTGATCGTCCTCACCGCGACGCTCGTGATCACCCGCAGGCACGGGTGGGCCGCCGTGGTGGCGGCCGCGGTCGTCAGCATCAAGCTCATCGCGCTGCCGGCGATCGTCGTGCTCGTCCTGTTCATGTTGGGGCGCAAGCACATCGCACTGTTCGCCGCAGTGCTCGCCGGACTCAACCTACCGGTGTTCCTGGTCGATCCGACTGCCTTCGTGGAGCACGCGATCCGCTTTCCGACCGGCGGCGCGGAGGTCACCTCACCGGCGTCGAGCCCGTTCCCGGGCCACCTGCTCACCGAACTGGGCCCCGCCGGGCACGTCACCGCGCTCGCGTTGCTGGTCGTGGCGGGCCTCGCCGTGGTGGTGTGGCTGCTCGTGCGCCGCCCGGCCACCGTCGCCAACGCGCTCTGGCGGGTGGTGGCCGGGATGGGCGCGGCGATCCTGCTGATGCCCGCCAGCCGGTTCGGGTACCTCGTCTATCCGGCGGCGTTGATCGGCTCGGCGGTGTTCTTCTCCTCCGTCGAGCGAGTCCGTGCACCGCGCAGCACGACCGCGACCACCACGAGGGTGACCAGCGCGAACGCCGGGTAGGCCCAGCCGAGCGCGGACAGCCAGCCGGGGCGGCTGATCGTCCAGATCGTCGGCTGGAAGTCCAGCTGGAACGAGATGAGGTCGAAGAACATGACCGGCACCCACAGCACCAGCAACGTGTTCCGCGCCCACGGAGCGATCTTCGCGTGCACCAGCCAGATCAGCAGCGGCGCCACCCACACCCAGTGGTGGTCCCACGAGATCGGCGACAGCAACAGCCCGAGGAACTGCACCGTCAGCACGCCGATCAGCGCGTCGCTCGCCCGGACCGCCGCCCGCAGCGCGATCAGCGCCAAGATCACCGAGATGACGGCCGCGATGATCCACGGCCAGGACATGCCGACGTCGTAGCCGAGCGTCCGGGACAACGCCCCGCGCAGCGACTGGTTGTGCGCGGTCGCGATCGGGCCGACCCGGTCAGCCGCGCCCAGCAGTTCGAACCAGTACTTCCTGGACTGGTCGAAGTCCACGAGGAAGCCGAAGCCGACGCTCACGGCGAACGCCACGAACGACCACACCGCGGCCGCCCACCGCTTCGTGGCGAGGAAGTACAGCCCCGAGATCGCCGGGACGAGCTTCACGCCGGCGGTGAAACCGATGCCGGCACCGGCGAGCTTGTCGCTGCGGGCCACCATCGCGGCCAGCATGATTCCCGCCAGCACCAGGTTGATCTGGCCGAACTGGAAGGTGTGGAAGACCGGCATCATCCACAGCAGCACCGCGGTCCACAGGATGGAGCGCCGCCGCCACAGCTTCGCGTCGGCCGTCCAGGACTCGCCCGCCACGAGCCGCAGCGCCACGTGGATGATCCAGTACAGGCACAGCAACGAGATCAGGCGCCAGGTCCACTGCGCGAGGCCCCAGAACATCCACGTCATCGGCAGGAACACCAGCGCGCCGAACGGCGGGTAGGTGAATGGCAGCGGGAAGTCGGGCGGCGAGAACGGCGAGAACACCTGGTACAGGTCGCCTTCGAGCACGTGCGGCGCGAGCACCCAGTACACGCGCAGGTCGAGCGTCTCGTTGCCGAAACCGGTCACGATGACGACGACGCGCACCGCGATGGAGAGCAGGAGCAGCCAGGGCGCCAGTGCGAGGAGGCGCCTTTCGAACTTCACAGCGCCACCTCAGTGCGTTGTTCCGTCTTCAGCAGCGTCGGCACCACGGCGAGAGTGGCCAGCCCGAGCGCCGGGTAGACCCAGCCGAGCAGGGCCAGCGGCCACGGCCTCGGGATCTCCCAGATGGACGGCTGCATGACGATCAGGAACGTGATGATGTCCGAGGCGACCACGACGACCCACGCCACGGCGAGCCACTTGCGGACGCGGTGCTCCACTCCGTAGACCATCCAGAGCACGGCCGGGATGACCCACAGCCAGTGGTGGCTCCACGAGATCGGCGAGACGAGCAGGCCGAACATCTGCACGACGACCACGGCGGCGAGCGTGTCCTCCGCCTTGACCGCGGCCCGCAGCGCGAACCACGTCAGGACGGCCGACACCGCGACCGCCAGCAGCCACGGCCAGCCCGTCTTGACGTCGTAGCCGAACGTGCGGGACAGCGCGCCGCGCAGCGACTGGTTGATCGCCGACCCCACCGGCCCGACCCGGTCGGCCGCGCCGAGCAGCTCGAACCAGTAGCGCCACGAGTCCTTCGCGGACACCAGGAAGCCCAGCGCCACGGTGATCGCGAAGCCGATGCCCGACCACAGCGCCGCGGTCCACTTGCGGGTCGCCAGGAAGTACAGCACCGAGATGCCGGGCGTCAGCTTCAGCCCGATGCCGGCGCCGACCCCGAGGCCCGCCGTGATCTGCCGGGTCGCGACCATCGCCGCGAACACCCCGGCGACGAGCGGCAGGTTGATCTGCCCGAAGTCGAGGGTCTTGCGCACCGGCTCGAACCACAGCGACACCGCGGTCCACAGCAACGCCCGGCGCTGCCACTTCACGTCGTAGTCCTGCCCGGCCTTGGCGGCCAGGAGCTTCAGCGCCGTCCGCACCAGCCACCAGAGGCAGAACAGCGACAGCACCTGCCACACGATGCGCGTGACGATCCACGGCAGCGCGGACAGCGGCAGGAACGTCAGCGCCGCGAACGGCGGGTAGGTGAACGGCAGCGGGAAGTCCGCCGTGAACGGCATGTTGATGTCGTAGAGCTGGTCGCTCAGGACGTTCGGCGACAGGCTCCAGTACACCTTGAGGTCGATCATGCCCCAGTTCGCGGGGTTGCCGAGGATCGCGGCGTAGATGCCCAGCGACACGCACAGGATCAGCGGAGCGAACCGCAGCAGCCGGTTCTCGAACTCAGGCACCCGTGCCTCCGACCAGCTCCGACGTCGTCGTCGTCACCGGTTTGGGTTCCTGTTCCTGTTCCTGTTTCTTTTCCTTTTCGTGTTCCTGGACCGGCATCGGCTTCTGGAGCGTCCTCGCGACCCACACGCCGACCGCCATGGTGGCGGCGAGGTACGGCCACCACACCCAGGGGTTCATGTTGTCGTAGGTCCAGCGCCAGACGACCGTGCCGTCGGGCAGCGTGATCAGCACCATCCACACCGAGATGCCACCGAGCACGGCAACGCTGCGGTTGCTCCACGCGAACGCGGAGCCGAGCGCCAGCGCCCAGGTGAGGTACCAGGGCAGCACGGACGGGGCCAGCAACGACGCGGCGAGCAGGGCGATGGTCGCGCGCTTGATCGCGTCGACCCCGCCTTCCCTGGCGAGCCACCACTGGCGCACGAGCACGAACGCGAGCGCGATCATGCCGAGCACGCGGAAGACGCTCAGGAAGCCCTCTCGGGTCCAGCCGGGGATGTGCGTGCCGATCGAGTAGAAGAGGATCTCCGCCGCCGCGCAGGGCAGCGAGAGCCAGGTGAGCAGCGGCGTCTGCGACTTCAGCACGCCGATCCAGCCGAGGCCGACGCCCGCGATCATGCTGGCGACCCCGAAGACGATCACGAACACCGCGCCGCCCACGCCCGCGGCCACCAGGAAGCGGTGCCGCGCCGAGCCGGTCAGTCGCGCTGCCCACACCCAGACCAGGAACGGCAGGACCAGCAGTGCCGTCGCCTTCACCGCGACGGCGAGGGCTATGAAGGCGAACCCGCGCAGATGCATGCCGTCGAGCACGAACACCACGCCGACGGCCATCAGGCCGACCATCAGGATGTCGTTGTGCACGCCGCCGATGCCCAGGGCCAGCACCACCGGGTTGGCGGCGGTGAGCCACATCGCGACGTTGGCGCGGCCGCCCAGGTGCTTGACCAGGCGCGGAATCGCCCAGATGAGCATCGCGAGGCCGCCGAGCACGGCGATCCGCATGACGATGGCGCCGAGGATGACGTTGTCGCCCGTGAGCCAGACGGTGACCTTGCCCAGCAGCAGGAACAGCGGCCCGTACGGCGACGGCGTCTCCTGCCACAGGCCCGCGACGTTGCCCCGCAGCGGCAGGTCGAGCACGGCCGCGCCCTTGCTGTACGGGTCGAACCCGCGCAACGCCACCGCGCCCTGTGCCAGGTAGCTGTAGACGTCCCGGCTGTACAGCGGCGGCGCGATGATCAGCGGTGTGGTCCACGCCGCCGTGGCCATCGCCACCGTGCGGCCGCCGGCCTCACCCGTGAGCACCATGCGGCCGAGCCGCACCCACGACAGCACCATGAGCCCGAGCCCGACGAACAGCACCATGAACGCGAGGTCGTGGCCGTGGCCGTACCTCATCGCGTTCAGCACCGTGCCGCTGAGCAGCGGGTCCCGGCGGACGATCGCACCCGCGCCCAGCCCACCGACGGTGAGCATCGCGGCACCGATGACGCCAGGCCACAAGATACTTCGCGGAATTCGCCGGAATAGTCCCAGCCATACGTTCACAACCGGATCCACCCTCTATGAACACGCTCTCTATCCCGTGCGGCGTGCGACACTGCAACACCTATCGCACCGGGGCCAGTGCAAACGGATTCCAAATGGAACCGGCATTGTGGAGTTTATCAGAAGATCAAGAAGGGGGTCGCGACAGGGCCTGCCGAACGGCGTAAGCCTCCTCGTCGAGCAGCTCACGCGGCCTCTCGGCCCAGTCGGCGCCGATGCGGAAGCCGTCGCCGCGAAACCGGGGGAAGACGTGCAGGTGGAAGTGGAAAACCTCCTGGAACGCCGCCTCACCGTCGGCGAGGAACACGTTCACACCCTCGCACCGCAGGTCAGAGCGCCGCAGCGCACGGCCGACCCGGTGCCCGACGCGCCAGATGTGCGCGCTCGTGTCCTCGTCCAGGTCTGCCAGGCCTTGCGCGTGCGCCCGCGGCACGACCAGCACGTGCCCCGGATTGACCGGGTTCAGGTCCATGAACGCGACCGCCGTGTCGTCCGCGTGCACCACACTCGCCTCCGCCTCACCTGCGACGATCGCGCAGAAGACGCATCCCGGGTGTTGATCCACAACGCAAGCGTAGGTACTCCGAGAGTTTTCCGCGCCGTTACACGGCCGAGTACCCAGGAATCGGGACGCATCACACTTTCAGGCCGTTTCTTCACTGCCTGACGTCGTCGAGCCGGACGAGCTGTGCTCTCGGATACTTCCGGCCGGGGATCGGCACGGGAGACCCGGTGAACGACACCGGCGTCCCCGCGAGGAGCAGGGTGAGCCCCTCCGGCAGGTCGTCGCGCGACACGAACCACGACCCGCCGCGGCTGTCGGTGATGAACCCGTGCGACTCCCCCGACCGCCACGTCGACACCGTGCCCTTGCGCCTGCCCCTGGGCGTGCCCACCGGCGACGCCACCGCCTGCGACGTCCGCACGAACGGACTCCGCAGCGGGTAGCCGTCCTGGTCCGCGGGCGCGAACAGCTCGTCGAACCCCGGCGTGAACGGCGTGGCCGCTCTGAGCGGCGCGGCGGTGCGCGGGGTCCAGGCGGGTGCCTTCTCGATCGTCCTGACGTCGACCACCGGCACGACCACGTGCACGCCTCTGGCCGTCAGCCTGGTGACGAGCGGCGCGAAGTCGGCGTCGCCGGTGAGCAGCACCACCCACTGCAACGGCACGGTCGTGGCCTTGTCCCACGCCTCCAGGGCGAGCTGGACGTCGACCCCCTTCTCCTTGCCGCCGTGCAGCGGCAGGTCGTGCCGGACGATGCCGGCGTGCTCCAGCGCGGCGTCGAAGGAGGCGGCCGGCGTCTCGATGCGCCCGCGAACGTAATGCGCCTCGGCGATCACGCACTCGTCGAGCGCCCGCCCGGTCTCGCTGTGGACGAACCAGCGCAGCGCGTCGTGCAGGCCGTCCAACGAGATCCGCGCGGCCCGCTGGTGCGCGGTCGCGTAGAAGTCGCTGAGGTACGCGAACCACGTGCCGTCGTAGAACACGCCGATGCGGACGATCTTCGCCATCGAACGGACATTACCCGTCCGCGGAGCCACGCTGCCCAGCCAGCCCCAGGTCAGGGCCGGTACGCACCAAGCCAGTGGCAGCCCGGCACCCGGCCCGAGCCAGCAGCGACGGACACCACACCCGTGCAGCGAGGAGCCCCGCCCTGGGCGCGGTGCCTGCCCAAGTCAGCGGCAACGCACACCGAACCCGAGCAGCCCCGCACCCCGGCCAACCCGAGCCGGCAGCCGCAGAAGCCACAATCCGTGCGGCGAGAACTCCGCCCAGGACGCCGTGCACACATGCAGGCCCGAGTCAGCGCTGGGACACATGCCGCCCGACCAGCCCGAAGTCCACCCAGCGCCGTGCGCTCCGGGCCACGCTCGATGCACGGCGCGCCCGGACAGCGGAGCCGAGCCCTGGTGTCAGCGGCGGTACACACCCAGCTCGTACAGCGAGTAGCCCCAGCCGGTGCCGCGCTGGGTGGCGTGCACGCGGACGTACCGTGCGGTCGCCGTCACGTCGATCGCGTCCACTCCCCCGTTGCCGGAGGTCGTGCCGTAGACGGCGCGCCAGTCGTTGCCGTTGTCCGACACCTGGAGCTCGTAGGCGCGGCCGAATGCCGCCTCCCACACGAGCTGCACGTGGTGGAAGGTCGTGACGGCGCCGAGGTCGACGCTCAGCCACTGCGGGTCGGACCAGTCGCTGGCCCAGCGCGAGCTCGCGTTGCCGTCGGTGGCGTTGCCGGGCGGGAACGGGGCGCCGTTGCCGGACTGCTGGTAGCTCGAAGCCGTCGTGGGCTTGCCCAGGGCGACGTTCACGCCGTCCGGGCGCGGGGCGACGACGCGCACGGACCTGGTCTCGATCCCGATGTTGCCGCGGCCGTCCTCGGCCATGACGTACACCTTCCACACGCCGAGCCGGTCGGGTGCGGTGAGGGTCAGGCGGTTGCCGTCGACCTGAACCGGAGTGCCACCCAGGCCGCCGCTGTTGTCGAGGTACTTCGAGTTCCACGCGGCCGACCACACCAGCGGATCACCATCAGGATCAGTCGCCGCCACGTCGATCGTGACCTGCGCACCGGCAGCCACCGAACCGGGCGTGTTCATCGAGGTGATCACCGGCGGGGTGTTGGCAGGCGTGGCACCGCCGAACGCTCGTTGCACCGAGTAGAACGAAAGCCGCTTCTTGCCCGCGGGTGTCAGGTTGAACCAGACGGCGCCGAAGTCGTACTCGGTGCCGTAGTGGAAGAACGTGCCGCCCAACGACACCCCGCCATGCGCGGTGATGCAGTTCCAGGCCTGGGTGTAGCCGTCGCGCTTCTGGACGTCGGTCGGTTCCGAAGGCACGCCTTGAGCATCAGGCGGAACCTCCCACTCACCGGGCGGACCGGCCTCGGTGAGGATGTACGGCTTGGTGTAGCCGCCGTCGATCCAGTCCTGCCGAACCTTGCAGACGTTGCCGTAAGAGTTCACGGCGTAGAGGTCGAGGTCGGGCGTGTACGCCTTGAGGTACGCCCAAGCGCCGGTCCACGCGTCGGTGTTGGTCACCGGGTGGTTCGGGTCGATGGCGTGGATCGCCCGCGCGGCTTCGTTCAGATACCGGGCGTAGGCGACGCGCTGGTTCTCCAGCTCCGTGCCGGAGTAGCAGTTCCGCAGGCCGAGGATGGACTCGTTGCCCACGTTCCACATCAGCACGCCCGCGTGGTCGCGATAGGCGGTGACCCACTGCCGGATCGTGGCCAGCATGCCGGATTTGTACTGGGCATCGGTCACGTAGTTGACGCAGCCGCCGGAACCGGGACCGCCGCCCGGCTGCAGCCAGAAGCCGTTGATCACGCGCAGGCCGTGAGCTGCCGCCGCGTCCAGCAGTGGCCGGGTGGATCCGTCGGTGCCCCAGGTGCGCAAAGTGTTGACGCCCATGGACTGAAGCTCCGGCACGTACCGCGGAGCGTCGGCGGCGGGCGGGCCCCAGGTGAGGCCCTTCACGGTCCACGGCTGACCGTCCACCACCAACTGCCAGTTGCCCGGAGAGCCGGTGACGTGCACTCCGGAGGCCAGGCCAACGGGTGCGAGAAGTCCTGCGAGCACGGCGACAACCGTGCCGATGGAGCGGACGCGAACCATCGCGCCTCCTGCCACGGGTAGGGGTGAATGCGGGGAGAGCGCTCTCACAACCCTGCCGACGGACGTTACGACCAGACGTCGCGGGTGTCAAAGAACCGGTCTTGACACCTCGGCGGCGGCAGCGGGAACCTGTTTCGGAGAGCGCTCTCCCAGCCGGTTCCCCACGTCGGCAGGAGGACAAAGGTGTCCCGGAAACTCAGCGCACTGGCGGTCGCGGCCGCCCTCGTCACAGTCACGTTCCCGCCCGCACAAGCCGATGACCTGGTCACACACCACGAGTTCCAGGCGAACTGCTCGGTCACGCACCACCTGGCGGACGACCCGATCGTCCTGCCGGGCCTGCCGGGCGCGTCGCACCTCCACACGTTCCTCGGCAACCCGTCCACCAACGCACGCACCACGAACGACTCGCTGAGGACCGCCGAGACCAACTGCAAGACGCCGGACGACAAGTCCGCGTACTGGTTCCCGTCGGTCTACAACGGCGACCAGATCGTGCCGCCGAACTTCCCGCAGGTGATCTACTACAAGTCCGGCATCCTCAGGTACCAGGACGTCGTGCCGTTCCCGCCGGGAATCCGGTTCGTGGTCGGCAGCCCCGCGGCGAGCCAGGAGGAGTTCCGCACCGCGCCCGGAGCGGTCGAGGGCTGGGAGTGCGGCGACAGCACGCACAACTGGGACATCCCGAACTGGTGCGTGCCCGGCAGCCAGCTCAACATCCGTTACCAGGCACCGAGTTGCTGGAACGGCCGTGACCTCGACTCGGCGGACCACAAGTCCCACATGGCCTACCCGGACCGTGCCACGCTCGTGTGCCCGGCAAGCCACCCGGTCGCCGTTCCGATGATCGAGTTCAAGATGGCGTTCCCGGTCTCCGGGGACATGTCCCGCGTCCGGCTCTCCAGCGGCCGCGGCTACAGCTGGCACTACGACTTCATGAACGCCTGGGACGCACCCACGCAGGCCGCTCTCGTCCGCCACTGCGTCAACGGCGGCCTCCAGTGCGACCCGCGCGGTTTCGACCAGTACAAGCCGAACCGGGGCGCCGCGCTCGGACCGGACTACCGGCTCCCGCGCTAGGCCTTGGACGTCGGCAAGTACCACCAACT
>NZ_JBEXPJ010000176.1:0-17743 GCF_040611995.1 Lentzea sp. NPDC006480 | reverse complement strand
GCCGCCTGGTCGATTCTGGACGCCGCCGCTGCCGCGTACCCGGCGCTGGTCGCTCGGGTGCCTGCGGTCGAGCGGACTGCTCTGGTCAGCAGGTCGGCGACGCGGTCGGCGTCCATCGCGCGGGCGTGCACGGCCGCGTCGACCGAGTCCGGGCCGGGGTCGGCGTGCCGGAACGACGGCCCGGTGGTGAGCAGCAGGTCGCGTTCGGCTCCGTTGGACAGGCTCACGACCCGGCCCACCACCGCGGACTTGCCCGTGCCCGGCGACCCGGTGACCACGCGCAGGCCGGGGATCCCGCACTTCACCCAGCTCACGACCTTGTCGACCTGGGTGGTGCGGCCGGTGAACCACGAGCGGTTGTCGGTCGAGTCGCCACCTCTGGCGGCCAGGAGGAGGTGCTTCACGACCGTGTTCGCGGCGTAGAGAGGGTTGGGGAGCATCGGCTGTGGGGAGCCGTACTGCATGAAGCGTGGCCTCTGGACGTCGCTGTCCCACGCGTTGAGGAGCGCCGTGCCGACCGCGCCGCCGTCCACCAGTGCCGTGCGGTCGCTCCAGCGCCGTGCGTCCTCGTCGGCTGTGGGGCCGGCGCGGAGGAGCTTCCTGAGCTGACCGCCGAAGAGGCCGTCCCGTGCCGTTTCCACGCTTGAGCAGGACACCAGCACGCCGGCCCAGTGGACCTGGCCCGCCAGCAGCTCCTCCTGGATGTCCGCGATCGTGCGGACGGCCTCGTCGAGCTGAGTTCCCGAGTAGCAGGCGTCGATGATGATGAGCACCTGGTGCGCGCCTGACGCGGCACACCACAGCGCGAAGTCGTGCAGCGTGATGCCGTCGCCGGTTTCGTCGTTGTCCCTGGCCAGCAGCCTGAGATTGCGCGCGACCGGGATCGCGTGGCCGCTCCACAGCGCCACCAGCGCGCCGCCGTCCTGCGGATTTCTGCGGAGCGTCTTCATGTGGTCGCGGATCTCGGCCTCGGTCGGGTCGGCCAGGGGCTCGCCCTCGTAGCCCTTGAGGAGGGCGCGCAGCTCCCGCACGTCGCTCACGGCGTGCTGCAGCGGCGGCACCAGCTCGTACTGGGCGACGCCGATGCCGACGAACCTGCCTCTGACCCTTTCCTGCATGTGGCACTACCCCCTGTCCGGACGTCGTTCCTGGACAGGGGGCGTTACGCCGGTTAACTCACACGGACGAATCGCGCCCCGGGAGAGGGGCGGCGGACGAGTCGCGTTCCGTCGACTCGCGCGGTGCCGGAGCCCCCTGGGGCAGCTCTCCCGCGGGACCGTCCGCGGGTGTGACAGCGGGTTTCTCCGCCGGCCTGTCCGTGAGCGTGTTCTTCTCGAGGAACCGCAGCAGCTCCACCGGGAACGGGAGGACGAGCGTCGAGTTCTTCTCCGCCGCCACCTCCACGATCGTCTGCAACAGCCGCAGCTGCAGCGCCGCCGGTGTCGCCTCCATCGTCCCGGCCGCCTCGGAGAGCTTCTTGGACGCCTGCAGCTCGCCGTCCGCCGTGATGACGCGCGCGCGGCGTTCGCGTTCGGCCTCCGCCTGGCGGGACATCGAGCGCTTCATGCTCTCCGGCAGGGCCACGTCCTTGATCTCGACGCGGTCGATGTCGATGCCCCAGGTCAGGGCCGGGGTGTCGATCATCAGTTCCAGGCCCTGGTTGAGGTGCTCGCGGTTGGACAGCAGGTCGTCCAGCTCGCTCTTGCCGATGATGGAGCGCAGGGACGTCTGGGCCACCTGCAGCATGGCGAAGCGGTAGTCCTCGACGTTGATGACCGCCTTGGCCGGGTCGGAGACCTTGAAGTACACGACGGCGTCCACGCGCACGGTGACGTTGTCGCGCGTGATGCCGTCCTGCGCGGGCACGGGCAGGGTGACGATCTGCAGGTTGACCTTCCGGAGCTGGTCGACTCCGGGGATCAGCATCGTCAGCCCTGGCCCGCGCACGCCCTGCTGGAGCTTTCCGAACCGGAACACCAGTCCCTGTTCGAACTGTTTGATCACTCTGGCGCTCATGGCCATGCCCAGGCCACCGAGCGCGATCAGTCCCCCGAGGATTTCGAAGATCATGAGACCCCGCCCTTCACCGGCGAATGCCCTTGATCTCCAACGGTACCCCTCGGGTCCGACAATCATCGGCAGCTGAGGACCGGGATCGCCCAGTCGGCGTGATCGTGGCCGTTGCCGTCGCCGCCGTCTGTGACCCGCAACGTCAGGACCGTCGCTCCGCTCGTGTCGAGGGTGAGGGGTAGTGGTGCGCTCTGTCCTGTCAGCACAGGGCTTTGGTAGCTGGGGACGCCGTCTTCCAGGACCTCGAACCGGACGCTGCCGCTGCCGCCCGTCTCGTCGTCGACGCCGATCGTGGCGGTGAGCCGGGAGCACTTGCCGCCGGTGTAGACCTCGAACTCGGAGTCGGCGTGGGCGCCGACGCCCTGGGCGAACGGGGTGCCCCGGATGCTCATCGGGATGCCGTCGCCGCCCGCGCTTTCGCCGTTGCTGCGGTCGCGTTCGATCGGGCCCCAGCCGTTGCGCTCGCTGAGGAACGGCAAGGTGGACACCGCCGTGTCGCCGGTCGGGGCCGGCGGGGTGGCGGTGAAGTCCTTCGTCAGGGTCGTGGTCGCCTTGCCCGACGAGACCTCGACGAACACCGGGCGGCTGCCGGTCTCGCCGCCGTCGCGCTTGATGGTGACTTTCGCGGAGCCGCCGGTGAGATCGACGGACGCGGGGGAGACCGACCAGCTGTCCGGAGCGGAGAGCCTGGCCGTGGTCGTCCCGGGACAGGGCTCGGTCACGACCAGTTCGGCTTCGACCTGCTCGCCCGGTTCCAGTGTGGTGTCAGCGGCTTTCAGTTCGACGGCCGGCGCACAGGTGACCTGCTGGCCGAGCTTGCCCGTCGCGGCCTCGGTGGGCGTGAGCGGGCGCAGCAGCACGGAGTAGGCGTACTCGTTGCCCGCCTCCACCTGGTACTGCGGCAACGGCTCGTGGAACGTCTCGCTGACGCCCGTGACGCGATGGGCGGCGTGCAGGGTGGTCCAGCCGTCGTTCTTCTTGAGCGCGAACGGGTAGGGCGCGCGGTCGAGGTCGTCGTACCGCGAGACGCGGACGTCCAGATCGCCCGCGACGAGCAGGCCCGCGCGGCCGTTGGACAGGGTCGCCCAGCGCGTGTCGGCGTGGTTGCCGAAGTCCTGCGGCTTGTAGTAGCCGTTGAACTCTCGGTCCACTGTGGACTGGTAGACGCCGACCGGGTCGCCGGACTTGCGGTCGTCGTAGTTCTCGCCAGGACCGCGGCCGTACCAGGAGAACTTGCCGAAGTCGTCCGGCACCTTGAGCGTGAAACCGATGCCGGGCAGGTAGGACAGGTCGCGCATCTTGTCGCGCGCCGCGACCCGGTGACCGATCTGGATCTCGCCGTCGCCAGTGATCCGGTAGGTGAAGGTCTGGCCGAACGACGCGTTCGCGACGGCTTGGGCGGTGGACCGAGCCGTGATGACCGTGTCCGGGCCGTCCGAGGTGACGGTGACGCTCGACGGCGTGGTCCGGAGACGGTCCAGGCCGTTGCGGTACCAGGAGCTGTCCTCGCTCATGAACTCGTTGGACAGCGGGGCACGCCACGCGTCCAGCTCCGGGCCGGTCTTCAGCAGTTCGGTGCCGCGCACGCGCATCGAGGTGAGCGTGCCGGACTTCTTGCTGACGACGTAACGGAAGTCCTTGCCGGACACCACGATCTCGTTGTCGTTCTCGGCCGTGTTCAGCTTGCCCGGCGTGCCTGGGGCGTGCAGACCGGCGATCTGCGTGCCGCCCAGCGGGAACTGGGCGATGCCGACGTCGTCGCCCCGGCGGTCGGTGGCGCGGACGGTCAGCCAGCGCTCGGTGCGCGCCGTGAAGTCCGGCAACGCGAGAGTGCCAGGCTGGAGTTCGCCGCGGTGCTGGGCGATCGTGCGGCCGTTGTCCTGGACCTGCCAGCGCAGTTCGAGGTCGTCGGTGCCGGTGAACTGGCGTTCGCTCACGATCGTGAGCTTGTTGTCCTGGAAGGAGAACCGGATGGGGGAGTGGACCGCCATCAGCTCGGCGGTCTCCGGCTGCGGCCTGCGATCCGACCACACCACGCCGTCGACGCCACCCGTGCCGGACCCGTAGGACTCCTTGCGGCCCTTGTCCTCCAGCGTCTCGAAGTCGAGCGCCAGGACGGCGGTCTTCTTGGGGTCTGCGGCGAGCTCTGCGTCGGTCAGGGCGCGGTGGTAGACGCGGACCTGGTCGATCGTCCCGTGCGCCATGCGGGTCGTGGACATCTCCTGCATGGTCTCGGCGTTGCGGCCGATGTTCACCGGCCAGTGCGACCGGTCGATCGTGCCGGTGAACGCCGTCGAGCCCACCTCGCGGCCGTCGATCAGCAGCCGCAGCCGAGAGCCGTCGAAGGTGCCCGTGACGCGGTGCCAGTTGTCGTAGAAATCAGCAGGAACCTGCGCCTCGACCGTGCGCCATGTGCCGCTGTAGATGAAGAACTGCAACGTGGTGCGGTTGGCCATCTTCAGCGCGTACTGGTGGTCGCCCTTCGAGATGACCGTGAAGTCACCGGTCCACTCGGCGGGCTTGACCTGGGCGTCCAGCGTCAGGCCGGTCGACACCTCGTCGAGCTTGCGGTCGCGGTACACCTCCACGAAGTCGTCGAGTCCGCTGAGCTGCAACGCTTTGCCGTGCGGTCCGTCCACCTGGGACGGTTTGCCGCTCAACCAGGTCAGGATCCCGTTGGCGTCGTCGGGTGTGGTGTGGAGAGGCAGCGCGATGTTCTGCTCCGCCCAGTCCCAGATGAAGCCGCCCTGCACCTGCGGATAGGCGCGCACGACGTCCCAGAACTCCTTGAAATTGCCGAGACTGTTGCCCATCGCGTGCGCGTACTCGCCCATGATGATCGGCTTTGTCGTGGTCTTCGCCTTGGCTTCCAGGCTCGCGGGCGACGGGTAGCGCGGGCCCCAGACGTCCGCGAACGGCGCGTCCCCGTCGGGGGAGTTCGGCTGGTGGTAGAGCGGGCGGGTGTCGTTCTTCTTCGCGTACTCGGCCATCGCGTAGTGCGCCTTGCCGAGCCCGGCCTCGTTGCCGGTGTCCCACATGATCACGCTGGGGTGGTTCTTGTCGCGCTGCATCATCGCGACGAACCGGTCGTGGAACGCGTCCTGCCACTCCGGCCGCTCGGCCAGGCAGTTGTCCGGGCAGCCGTCGTGGTGGTGGGTCTCGATGTCCACCTCGTCGTCGATCATCAGGCCGTTGCGGTCGGCGAGCTCGTAGAAGTACGGGTCGCTCGGGTAGTGCGACGTGCGGACCGCGTTGATGTTGAACCGCTTCATCAGCTCGACGTCTTTTTCCTGCTCAGCGCGGGTGACGTGGCGGCCGCCGCGGACGGACGTCTCGGCTCGGTTCGTGCCGCGGAACAGCACGCGCCTGCCGTTGATCTTGAGCTGCCGGTCGATGATCTCGATCTTGCGGAACCCGACCGGCTGCCTGCCGGTCTGGACGACTTTTCCGTCCTTGAGCAGCTCGATGCGGAGCTCGTGGACGTTCGGGGTCTCGTCGGTCCACTTCAGCGGGTCGCTGACCTTGCCGTCTCTGATGGCGACCTCGCGGCCTTGCGGGTCGAACAGCCTGGTGCGGACCGTGTGACCGTCCTGAGGCTCGCCGATCTTGACGTCGGTGCTGATCGTGGCGTCGCGGTACTGGGCGTCGAGGTCGGTCCTGATGGTGACGTCGGCGAGGTAGGTCCTGGGCGTCGTGTAGAGCCAGACCTCGCGGAAGATGCCGGAGAACCGCCACTGGTCGTAGTCCTCCAGGTGGGAGCCGGAGCCCCAGCGGTGGACCTGGACCTTCAGGGTGTTGCGGCCGGCCTTGAGCTTGCTGGTGATGTCGAACTCGGCAGGCGTGTAGCCGCCCTGGTCGTAGCCGACGTACGTGCCGTTGACCCAGACCAGATAACCGCTGGTCACGCCCTCGAACCGGAGCAGAGTGCGGTCCCAGTCCGCCGGGAGGTCGAACTGCTTCTCGTAGACGCCGGTCGGGTTGACGTCGCGCGGGATCGCCGGCGGGTCGTCCGGGTACATCTCGGTCGGGATGTTGCGGAACACCGGGTGGTCGAGGAAGTCGGTCTGCCAGGTGTGCGGCACCTGGACCGTGCGCCAGCCGTCGGGCGTGTCTCGCACGTCTTCTGGCTTGTCGAACATCCGGATGCGCCACTCGCCGTTGAGGCTCAGGCGGCGTTCGGGCTGCAGGTCGGGGTGGGGAGGTTCCTGGTTCTCACCCGTCATGCGCGGGTTCTCCAGGTAGGCCAAGGCGTTCGGCGGGTCGGCCTGGGCGGTGCCGGCGGACGTCACAGGGGAGAGGAACAGGGCTGTCAACGTGGCTACAACGACACGAAGCATGCCTTTGGACGCTAGGGACGCGATGACAACGTCGTCAACGAATGTCCGATCTTTCTGTCCTGGCCCGTTCGCCGGTGGTGGTCCCAACAGTCGGAAAGTGCACTCCACCCGGCGGCACGCGTTAGTGTCGGATGCATGCAGACCTGGTCATCCATTCCTGTGCCGCGGGTTCCGGGGGACCCCCGCCCGCTGCGGCTGTTCGACACGGCTACGGGCGAGGTTCGCCCCACGGCTCCAGGAGACACCGCCAGGTTGTACGTCTGCGGCATCACGCCGTACGACGCGACGCACCTCGGCCACGCCGCCACCTACCTCGCGTTCGACCTCGTGCACCGCGTGTGGCTCGACAACGGCCACAACGTGCACTACGTCCAGAACGTCACCGATGTCGACGACCCGCTGCTCGAACGGGCGATCCGCGACCAGGACGACTGGGTCGTGCTCGCCATGCGCGAGACCGCCCTGTTCCGCGAGGACATGGAGGCCCTGCGCGTCCTGCCACCGCAGGACTACGTGGGCATCGTCGAGGCGATCCCGGAGATCGTCGAGGTCGTCGCCAAGCTGGTGGCCGACGGGCACGCCTACCGGGTGGACGACGCCGAGCACCCGGACATCTACTTCGACTACAACGCCACGGGCCGGTTCGGCTACGAGTCGAACTACTCCGAGGAGACGATGCTCAAGCTCTTCGCCGAACGCGGCGGAGACCCGGACCGCCCCGGCAAGCGCCACCCGCTGGACGCCCTGCTGTGGCGGGTGAAGCGGGAAGGCGAGCCCTCGTGGCCGTCCGAGCTGGGCGAGGGCCGCCCCGGCTGGCACATCGAGTGCAGCGCCATCGCCCACAACCGCCTCGGCATCGGCTTCGACGTGCAGGGCGGCGGCTCCGACCTGATCTACCCGCACCACGAGTACTCGGCCGCGCACGCCGAGGCCCAGACCGGCCAGCACCCGTTCGCCCGCCACTACGTGCACGCGGGCATGATCGGCCTCGACGGCGAGAAGATGTCGAAGTCGCGCGGCAACCTGGTCTTCGTCTCCAAGCTGCGCGCGGAGAAGGTCGACGCGAACGCCATCCGTCTCGCTTTGCTCGCGGGCCACTACCGCGCGGACCGCCCGTGGACCCAGGCGCTGCTCGACGAGGCCCTGGAACGTCTCGCGAAGTGGCGCCGGGCCGCCTCGCTGGACTCCGGTCCGTCCGCTGTGGACACCGTGACGCGGCTGCGCGACCACTTGGGCAACGACCTCGACACGCCCAAGGCGTTGGCGGCCATCGACGCGTGGGCCGACGAGGCGCTGTCGCACGGCGGTTCGGACAAGCACGGGCCGTCACAGGTTCGTACGGCTGTGGACGCGCTTCTGGGCGTGGAGCTCTAAACGCCCGTGGGTGCGGGGGCGACTCAGCGCCCCCGCACCCACGGGTCAGCGCTTCGCGCGCGGCGGAATTGTGTCACCAGGTCCGGTGAATGCTCGTTCCCGCTACGACGCGGCCTGGTCGGTGGCCGCTTGCCCACCGGCCACCGGCTGGCCGTCCGGACCCGCGAACGCCTCCGGGTCGACGGCCTGCACCAGTTTCTGCTGCAGGTAGCTCAGCGTCTGGAACTGCAGCGGCGTCGCCTTGCGGACCAGCCGGTACAGCGCGCGGATCTGGCCGAGCACCACGATCCACTCGTCGACCTCGTCGGGGGTCAGAACGAGCGACTCGGCGTTGATCCACTGCTGACACACCCGGTTGACGAGCGCGCGGTCGGCGAGCACCTTGCGATGCCTGCGCCGGAACAGCGCCGACTGCCATCGCGACGCGGAGGTGTCCGGGAACATCTTGCGCAGCAACGGCCGGCGCGTCATGACCGGCCGCGGCCAGCGCAGGCCGCGTGCCGTGGAGCCGACGCGGTAGAGCCTGTCCAGCGCCTCGAACGCCCGCTCCCAGTCCCGCGCGAACACCTCGGGGACCATCACCAGCACGCCGCCGTCGACCCGTTCCGCGGAGAAGGCCTCCTGGGTGTCGTACACCGCCTGGCGAAGCTCGGCGCGCAGACCGGCCCGCACCAGCCGCAGCGTGATTGACTCCGCCGTCGCGCGGTCGTAGCTGCCCACGGCCACACTCCCGCTTTGGTGGATCGCCGCGGTCAAACCGCGCGCTTTCTCCGCATCGAACTCGCAGATCGTGCGCAGCAGGTGATAGGCGACCGCGAACGGGATGTGGTCGTCGTTGTGCACGACTACGCCCCACGGTTTCTCCCCAGAACTCACCGGCAGAGTATGCGGCACGGCCACAATGGACCGGTGATGCAGGAGGCACGGCGCGAACTGGCGCGCATGCGGGAGTCGACGGCAGCGTGGCGCGAGCTCCGGTACAAGTGCGCCAAGGACTCCGACGACCTCGACTACGACGTCAACGAGGTGCACCGCGCGATGGTGCTGTGGGCGCTGCAGTACGACCGCCGCCCGGAAGACCTGCCCCTGCTGCGGTTCCTGGCCGAGCAGGAGGCGTTGTGCCGCCGCAACGCGCCGTTCCAGGGCCTCGGCGAGCAGGCAGAGCTGGCCGGCTTCCTGCTGGCCGAGCACCGGCAGGCCGAGGACGTCTGGCGGCAGTACGCGATCAAGCGCGCCAACTTCGACACCTGGTGCGGGTACGACCGCGAGTACGTGTTCGCGGCGGGGGTCGAGGCCACGATCGAACGAGTGCGCGCGAGTGATCACCCTGAGCGCGACGAGATGCTGCGGTTCTTCGGCGAGACGGACCTCGACGACGAGGACCTGGAGGCGTGGGCCCAGGGCAAGCGGGAGTGGTTCCCGCAGGACCCGGCCGACGAGGACGCGCTGACGTGGGTGGAACGCGCGAAGCTGGCGGGGGAGCGGGAACTGGCCCGCGCGGAGCTGGACCGGTGGGCGCAGAACCGGCCCCGGGACAAGGGCACGTTGAGCACGCTGCGTTTCGAGCTGGCGGGTCTCGGGGCGTTCGCCGAAGCCGCCCAGGCACAGCGGGACGCGCTCAAGTTCGCGGAGACCGACTGGGACCGTGCGTCCGCGTGGCAGAGCCTGGCCGAGCTGGAGCGCAAGGCCGGCGAGCACGGCAGGGCCTGGGAAGCGTTGCGGGAGTGCCAGAAGGCGCTCGCGAACGAGACCGGCTGGCAGGAGCTGGGGATGGGGCGCCACCTCGTCGAGGAGCTGTACCTGCTGGCGGGACGAGCGGAACCGGCCCTCGCCCAGGAGGTCTTCGCCGAGGCGGAACGGCAGGCGCGCGACGTGCCCGGGTTGCCGCCAGTGGTGCTACAAGCGGCTCAAGAAGCACGAGAGCGCTTGCGGTGAAAGGAAACCGCCCCCGAGGCGGAAGCGCCGGGGGCGGTCTCGTTCAGCGGAGAGACGATCAGACGTCGAGCGTCCAGCTGTTCAGCGTGCCGGAGTCCAGGAACGCCGCGTCGCGCACGCGCAGCGTCCAGGTGCCGTTGGCGGCCTCACCAGAGAGGTCCTTGGTGTAGGTCTCCTTGATGTTGTCGGCCGAGCCGCCGGTCCGGTTGTGCAGGTTGTAGACCGTGCCGTCCGGTGCGACCAGGTCGACCACGAGGTCGCCCTTGTAGGTGTGGTTGATGTCGACCTTGATCGTCGCCGTGGCCGACGCGTTGCCCGCGCAGCCCGAGATGGCGATCGTGCTGGTCACGGTCTGCAGGTCACCGATCGTGACCGGCGTGGAGTTGGTCTTGGCGGCACAGCCGCCACCGACCGCGTTCACGACCCAGGAGAAGGTCGCGGAACCGGTCTTGCCCGCCGAGTCGGTCACCGTGGCGGTCACCGTGGAGGTGCCCGCCGTGGTCGGCGTGCCGGAGATCGCACCGGAGGAGTTCGCCGACAGACCGGCCGGGAGACCGGAGACGGACCAGGTGTACGGCGGGGTGCCGCCGGTGGCCGCGAGCTGCAGCGACACCGCCTGGCCGACCGTGGAGTTCTGCGTACCGGGGTTCGTCACGGCCGGGTTGCCCGGCTGCGGCGTGCCGAAGAGCGTGTAGAGCAGCTTGTTCGGAGAGCCCGCGCCAGGGTTGGTGATCTTGTTCGGCGTGGAGGCGGCGCTCAGACCCGCCCACACCTCGGCCGGGGTGGCGGCCGGGTGCGCGGCGAGCCACAGGGCGGCCGCGCCCGCGACGTGCGGGGTGGCCATCGACGTGCCGGAGATGGTGTTGGTCGCCGTGTCGTTGGTGTTCCACGACGACGTGATGTTCTCACCGGGCGCGAAGATGTCCGTGCAGGTGCCGTAGTTCGAGAACGAGGCGCGCGCGTCGTTGATGGTCGACGCGTTGACCGTGATCGCCTCGGTGACGCGTGCGGGCGAGGTGCTGCACGCGTCGGTGTTCGAGTTGCCGGACGCGATCGCGTAGGTGACACCGGCCGCGATGGAGCGGCGCACGGCCGCGTCCAGGGTGGCGTCCGCGCCGCCGCCGAGCGACATGTTGGCGACCGCGGGCCTGGCCGTTTGCCCCGTCACCCAGTCGATGCCGGAGACGACGCCGGCGGTGGTGCCGGAGCCGGAGCAGTTCAGCACCTTGACGGCGACGACCTTGGCGGCCTTCGCGAGGCCGTACTGCGAGCCCGCGATGTTGCCGGCGACGTGCGTGCCGTGGCCGTTGCAGTCGCTGTTGTTGCCGTCACCCGAGGTGTTGGTGCCCCACGTGGCGCGGCCACCGAACGTCGAGTGCGTGGTGCGCACACCGGTGTCGATGATGAACGCGGTCACGTTCGACGCGGTGTCGTCGTACTGGTAGCTGTTGCTCAGCGGCAGGTCCCGCTGGTCGACGCGGTCCAGGCCCCACGACGGCGGGTTCTGCTGGACGTCGAGCAGGTGCACCTGGGCGTCCTGCTGGACGTAGGCGACCTTCGGGTCGGCGGCGAGCCTGGCGGCCTGCTTGGCCGTCATCTTCACCGAGAAGCCGTTGAGCGCGTGCTGCCAGACCTGGTCGACCTGGCCGCCGTACTTGCTCGCCAGGCCAGGCGCGGCGGCCCTCGACGCCGTGTCCGCCTTCAGCGAGACGATGTAGCTGTCCTTCACGACGTCGGCGCGTTCGGCGCCGAGAATCGTCCCCACGTTTTCCTGAGCTGAAGCAGCGGGCACCACAGCGGCGGCCAGACATAGGGCAGCGGCGGCGGTGAGTCCCGTACTCAAGACTCTTCGCATGGCAGGGTTCTCCCTCGTGCAGGGAACAGGGTGACCTGCACGCTAGACCTAAACCGCAGGTCAGAGGGATACGCCGTCGAGTGCGAACTGTTGACAGATTTGACATTTCGTGTCAATGCGGACGGTCGCTCTACGTGACGGAAATAGGCTGAGAGAACGCATTTGAATTCCCTATACCAACCCGAACGCCGAGAGGTCCACCCTCCATCGGCCCTACCGTCCAGTAGACAGCACAACATAGCGTCACCCAGACGGAGGAACGAACTGATCGGGCAGTTCGCCGCCTGGGGACGCCAGCTATCCGGTGTCGTGCGGGCTGTGTTGCAGCACAGCCGATCTCCTCATCGCGGTTGCCCGGTCCGGCGTTACACCGGCCCTGCAGAACCTGAAACTGAGGAGAAATGCCTATGAAGCGCATGGCTGTCGCGGCAGTCGCCGTGCTGGCGGGTGCACTCGCGACGACGGTCTCCCCTGCCGCCGTCGCCGCCCCTGAACCCTCCGCCGACCTGCTCGCCGCGATGCAGCGCGACCTCGGACTGAACGCCCAGCAGGCGGCGGATCGGCTGCGTCAGGAAAGCGCGGCCGCGGTCCTGCAGCACGTCGCCAAGGGGTTCGCGGGTGACGAGTTCGGTGGCGCGTGGTTCGACGCGTCCATCGGCAAGCTCGTCGTCGGCGTGACCGACGTGGCCAAGGCGGATCGGCTGCGCAGGCTCGGCGCCGAGCCCCGCACCGTTGCCCACAAGGCCAGTGACCTCGACTCGGCCAAGGCCCGGCTGGACGCCGAGAAAGCTCCTGCCGAGGTCACCGGCTGGTACGTGGACACTCGCGCGAACGCGGTGACGATCACGGTGAAGCGTGGTCAGGCAGGCGCGGCGAAGTCGTTGGTGGACAAGGTGGGCGCGCTCGCCAAGGTCGTCGAGACCGACGAGGCGCCTCGTGTGCTGAAGGACATCCGCGGCGGGGACGCCTACTACATCAACAACGCCGGGCGGTGCTCGGTCGGCTTCGCGGTGCAGGGCGGGTTCGTCTCCGCCGGGCACTGCGGGTCGCCGGGTGACACGGTGGCGGGTGTCGACAAGACCGCGCTGGGCACGTTCCAGCAGTCGTCCTTCCCCGGCAACGACTACAGCTGGGTCAAGGCGAACTCGAACTGGACGGCCACGGCCAAGGTGAACCACTACGGCGGCGCTGACGTCGTCGTCTCCGGTCACACCGAGTCCGCGGTCGGCGCGTCGATCTGCCGGTCCGGTTCGACCACGGGCTGGCACTGCGGCGAGGTCCAGGCCAAGAGCCAGACGGTGAACTACCAGGAGGGCTCGGTCAGCGGTCTGACGCGCACGAACGTGTGCGCGGAGCCCGGTGACTCGGGTGGCTCGTGGGTCAGCGGCACGCAGGCGCAGGGCGTCACCTCGGGTGGCTCCGGCGACTGCACCAGCGGCGGCACGACCTACTTCCAGCCGGTCAACGAGATCCTCTCGGCGTACAACCTGACGCTCGTCACGGGCTGACTGGCATCGCCTGACAGATGGTGACCAGGGTGCCCGGCACATGCGCCTCGTGGTGCGCGTGCCGGGCACTCGGCGTCATGGCGGCCGGGCGTCCTGAAGGCGGGGACCCCTCCCGGGGCGCGGCGCAGACCATGCTCACATGGGTACTGCCATTCGAGTCGTCCGGTGGGTCGCCGTCGCCGCGGTGCTGTTCTTCCTGATCTCGTTGGTCACCGGCGTCGGCACCGAAGTGGCCGTTCCACTGCTGGGCATCGCCGTTCTGGTGGTGGTCGGCACCAGCGCGACGGACCTCGCGACCAGGCGCGGGCGATGAGTGCGCGGTGATGAAGGGAGCATTCATCCACCTCACGTGGATGAATGCTCCCTTCGTCGTTTTCAGGCTTCGCGCTCTTCGAGCCACTTGTCCCGGTGCACCCGCCACCGGTCCAGCATCGAGCCGAGCTCGCTGTGGCAGAACCGGAAGAACTCGCGCGTCTCGTCCATCCGCAGGCCGGCCTCGGTGTCCGCGCCGAGCGTCTCGACGCCCTCGCCGAGCACCTCGTCGATCATTCCGAGCATCTGGTCCTTGCGGAACGTCGCCTCGTACCAGACGTTGTCGCGCATCCGGTAGACGTCCCGGCGTGATCCCGGCTCCCGTTCGCGGCTGACGATCTGGACCGTGGTCAGGTAGCGCACCGCGCCCGACACCGCCGCCGGGCTGATCTGCAGCAGATCGGCGATCTCGGCTGAGGTGAGCCGTCCTGAGTCCGTCGTCATCAGCGCCGCGAGGATGCGAGCCGGCATGCGGGGCACGCCGGTGTCCGCCAGAATTCCGCCGAAGCGTTCGACGAACTGGCTCACCGCCTGCGTGTCACGCTGTGTAGCTCTCGTCACGGCGGCATCATCCCCTTTCGTCAGCCGATCGGGCAAAATTTACGTCCTTCACGAAGTTGTGAAAGAAGTGTAGCTTACTGGGCATGACATCTGCGATATCCGTGTCGGGCCTGGTCAAGACCTTCGGCCCGACGCGTGCACTGGACGACTTGAACCTGGACGTCCAGACCGGTGAGGTGCACGGCTTCCTCGGCCCGAACGGGTCCGGCAAGTCGACGACGATCCGGATCCTCCTCGGCCTGCTGCGTGCCGACTCCGGCACCGCGCGGCTGCTCGGCGGCGACCCGTGGCAGGACACCGCGGCCCTGCACCGCCGGCTCGCCTACGTCCCCGGCGACGTGAACCTCTGGCCCAACCTGACCGGTGGCGAGGTCATCGACCTGCTCGGACGGCTCCGCGGCGGCCTGAACAAGGCTCGCCGCGAGGAGCTCCTGGAGCGCTTCGAACTGGACCCGCGCAAGAAGGGCCGCACCTACTCCAAGGGCAACCGGCAGAAGGTGGCGCTGGTCGCCGCACTGTCCTCGGACGTCGAGCTGTTGATCCTCGACGAGCCGACCTCCGGCCTCGACCCGTTGATGGAGGCCGTCTTCCAGGACTGCATCAACGACGAACGCGAGCGCGGCCGCACCGTGCTGCTGTCGAGCCACATCCTGGCCGAGGTGGAGGCGCTGTGTGATCGGGTGAGCATCATCCGCAACGGCCACATCGTCGAGACCGGCACGCTGGCGGACCTGCGGCACCTGACCCGCACGTCGATCTCCGCCGAGCTGGCCGGGCCGCCGAACGGGCTGACGTCGATGGCCGGTGTGCACGACCTGGTCGCCGAGGGCAACCGGGTCAAGTTCGAGGTCGACTCGGACAAGCTCGACCCGGTGCTCAAGCAGCTGGTGTCGTCGGGCGTGCGCACGCTGACCTCGCAGCCTCCGACGCTGGAGGAGCTGTTCCTGCGGCACTACGAGGACGCGAAATGATCGGCACCTGGCACCTCGTCCGGCTGGCGCTGCGCCGGGACCGGATCCTGCTGCCCGTCTGGGTCCTCTTCCTCGTCTTCACGACGTTGTCGACGACGACCGCGCTGGAAGAGCTGTACGACACCCAGCAGTCGCGTGACCTGCTCGGCGCCACGGCGAACGCCAACTCCGCGTTCCTCGCGATGCTCGGTCCGTTGCACGACTGGTCGTCGCTCGGTGGCCTGGTCGTGTGGCGGTGGGGCGTCTTCGCGGGCTTGTTCGTCGCGATCATGGCCATGCTGGTCGTCACGCGGCACACGCGCGCCGAAGAAGAAGCCGGGCGCACGGAGCTGATCGCCGCGACGGTGGTCGGTCGCCACGCGCCGTTGGCCGCCGCGGTGATCGTCGCGGGCGGCACGAGCCTGCTGATCGGTGTGCTGCAGGCGTTCGTGCTGATCGGCAAGAATCTCGATCCGGCGGGCTCGTTCGCGTTCGGACTGTCCACGGCCTCGGTCGGGCTGGTCTTCACCGGTGTCAGCGCGTTCACCGCGCAGCTGTCGGAGAACTCGCGCGTGTCCAACGCGATCGCGGGCGGGTTCCTCGGCGTGACCTACCTGCTGCGCGCCGCCGGCGACGCGGCGGGGGAGTCCGGTCCGCAGTGGCTGACCTGGTTCTCGCCGATCGGCTGGACCGAGCACGTCCGCTCGTTCGCCGACAACCGGTTCTGGGTGCTCGGCATCTCGCTGGCCTTCGCGGTGGTGCTGGTCGGCGTCTCCGCGTGGATCGTGACGCGCCGGGACGTGGGGCTGGGCTTGCTGTCCGCGCGTCTCGGTCCTGCTCACGGCACGATCGGAACGCCGTTCGGGCTCGCGTGGCGGTTGCAGAAGGGCTCGCTGATCGGCTGGTCCATCGCGTTGTTCGCCGTCGGCGTGATCTACGGCAGCGTCGCGCAGGCCGTCGGGCAGATGGTGCAGGACAACCCGGCGCTCGGGCAGATCGTCAGCAAGATCGGCGGCGCCGACGCGATGGTGGACGCGTTCTTCGCCACCGTGACCCAGCTGCTCGGCCTGATCTCGTCGATCTACCTGGTGCAGGCGGTGCTGCGGCTGCGTTCCGAGGAGACCGCGTTGCGCGCGGAGCCTCTGCTCGCGACCCCGGTGTCGCGCCGGGGCTGGGTGGCCTCGCACGCGGTGTTCGCGCTGGTCGGCGGCGCGATCGTGCTGGCGGCGTCGGGTCTCGGCCTGGGCCTGGTCTACGGAGTGCAGACCGATGACGTCGGCGGTGTGCTGCCCCGGATGATCGGCGCCGCACTGGCCCAGCTCCCGGCCGCGTGGGTGATCGCGGGTGTGGCGCTGCTGTTGTTCGGACTGTTCCCGCAGCTCACGGGCATCAGCTGGGCCGTGGTGTCGGCGGCGCTGGTGCTCACGCTGCTCGGCCCGGCCCTGCAGCTGGATCAGTGGGTGATCGACGTGTCGCCGTTCACGCACGTCCCGAAGTACCCGGACATCACCGCGGGACCGCTGCTGTGGCTCACCGGGGTGGCGGTGGTGCTTCTGGCTGCGGGGTTCGCCGGGTTCCGGCGCCGCGACCTGACCACGTGATGATCGCCGGCACGGTGATCAGCAGACCGGCCGGCACGAGGAAGCCCAGCAACGGATGGGCCTGGTAGAGCGGGACGAACGCCAGCGGGGCCACGGCAGCGCCCATGAAGCGCAGTGACTGCACGACACTGACGCTGCCGCCCCTGTTGGCGTTGTCGCTCTGCAGCACCAACGCGTTGACGCTCACCAGCACACCCTGCGCGGCCGCCCCGGTCAGCGCCCACGCGAGCACCGCGACGGCAGCGAGCGGTGTCGTCCCGACCGCCGCGACGAGCCCACCGCCCAACGTCGCGCCGACGACGACCGTCGTGGTGGCGCCGAACTTGTCGATCGCCTTGCCCACCTGCCGCGCGGTCAGGAACCCGACGATGCCGAACCCGGTCAGCAGCACGCCGCGTTCGCCGGCGCCGAGGCCGAAGACGTCGTCCAGCCGGAACGCGACGAGGAACGAGATCCCGCCCAGGCAGGCCCAGCCGACGAACGCGGTGAGCGCGGGCCTCAGCGTGCTCGGCACGAAGGCGCTTCTGAGGCTGGCGTCGCGCTCCGGCTCGGTGTCGGTGTCCGGCACGCCCAGGATCGCGAGTCCGACGGCCACGACGGTGATCACCACGAACGCCAGCCGCCAGTCGATCTCGGCGGTCAGTCCTCCGACCAGTGGTGCACTCGTCTGCCCGGCGGCCTGCATCGAGCCGAACAGGCCGAGCGCGCGGCCGAGCTTCTCCTTGGGGGTGGAAGCGGCGATGACGGCGAGCAGCACCGGTGTGGTGAAGGAGTTGGCGGCGCCTTGGAGTGCTCGGGAGGCCAGCAGCACCTCGAAGGTCCATGAGCTCGCGGCGAGCGCGGAGGTGATGGCGTAGGCGATGTAGGCGATCCGGACGGTCCGTTGTGGACCCCAGCGTTGCGCCAGCGTGCCGGACGCGAGCATCAGCACCGCGAACGGCACGAGGTAGAACGTCAGCGTCGAGGCCGCCGCGCCCGGCGATCGCCCGAAGGTGTGCCCGATCTCGGGCAGGATCGACGTCGTGATGGCGCCGCCGAACGGCCCGATCAATGCCCCGGCGTACAACCCGGCGCGTGCCAAGCGGCCCACAGACACCTCCGCCGCTCACCCTAGTGCGGTGAACGGCGGAGGTGCCTGTGATCGTTGCCAAAGCTAAATGCTTCGCCGCCAACCTCACGCTCGAAGGTCCGCCACGGCCGCGTCGACAAGCGCGCCCCCACCACGGACAGCGCGATCGGC
>NZ_JBEXPJ010000175.1:0-18031 GCF_040611995.1 Lentzea sp. NPDC006480 | reverse complement strand
GGGAAGCCCGGCGTTGGTCGCGGCGTCCAACGTCAAGCTGCACCACGCCGCGACGTGGCTCGCGGAGAACCGCTGGGCTTGTTAGCCGGGTGCACGTGTCGTAGATCTTGTTGCTGGGCATCCACGTTCTGACCGGACGAGCGAGGAGGCCGTGATGCAGGGCGACGTCGAGACCTACTACGAGAACGGAACGTGGAAGAACAAGGTCGAAGGCAACTCTCAGGCGTCCAGCACGCACGACACCAAGGCCGACGCCGTCGCCAAGGGCCGCGAGATGGCGATCGAACGCGGGGTCGAGCACGTCATCCGCAACATGGACGGCACGATCGGCGAGAAGAACACCTATCCGCGCAGCAGCGACCCGCGCAACATCCCCGGGTGACAGCAGGCTCCTGCGCAACCGCTTCGCCGTACACGCTCGTGCTCCACAGTGGACGGCAGATCGGAAGCAGAGACCCGGCAGGCCCGAAGCCACGCGCGTCGAACCCCTGTGGAAGTCGAAGCGCTGCAACGGAAAGCGATACGAGCATCGTTCCGACGTGACTAACCCCTCGGCCCGCAGTACTCGAACGTCAGGCACCGACCTGCATCTGGGCCGCAGCCGCGACGATGCGCGCGCGGGTGGTGACCCCGCGCGGGGTCAGCGTTTGCGGACGGTCTGTTGTGGACGGTGGTCAGCCGAACGGGGTGATCGTGTCGAAGGGCTGCTGGAAACGCACGGGGATGCCCGACTCGGCGCTCTTGCGGTCGAGCAGGTCCTTCGTCCTGGCGAACTTGTCCAGGAGCCGCGGCATTGGGCGCGGCCTCCTGCCGAGTGATCGGCCGAAGTTGTCCCAGTGCACGGGGATGACGAGGCCGGGGCGGGTGGCCTCGACGGTGTGCTGCCAGTAGTCGTCCTGGAACTGGGCGGGCTGGGCACCGAGGCCGCCGATGCCGAGGTAGAGCAGGTCGACCCGCAGGCCGTCGAACTTGTGCGGAACGAAGTTGGCACTGGGGTGGACCAGGATCGTGCCGGTCGGGTGCTCGAAGAGGAACGAGTAGCAGCCGCCGGTGCGGTAGGCGCTCGCCCTGGCAGGCGGTACGAGCGGCGAGTCGATCGTGCCCGGATACCTGTCGCCCGGACTGTGCACGCCTTCGAAGACCCGGACCGTGAAGTCCCCGAAAGTGTGCGTGGAGCCGTCGCTGACGCGCTTCATCGAGGACGCGCCCAGACCGGCGCCGCGTCCGACGTTCAGCGTCGACTCCGAGCCGTGCAGGACTCCCCCGGCGCGCCGCACGATCTCGGGGGCGTCCAGGACGTGGTCGTAATGGGAATGCGCGACGAACACCGCGTCGAGATGCTCGATACCGCCTCGCGCGAGAGTGGCGGCGACAACGTTCGAAGAGGATGCGATGGGCCGGCCGAGGACGACGCGGAGCAGTGACGGCCTGGTGAAGAAGCCGTCGACGAGGATGCCGGAGACGCCGTCGGTGATGTGCACCGACGACGTCCCGAAGAAGGTGGATCGAACCGGCATCTCAGGCCAGCGCACGAACCAGGGCACGGCCCGCCGCACGCCCGGAGAAGATGCAGCCGCCGAGGAAGGTGCCTTCCAGCGCGTTGTAGCCGTGCACGCCGCCACCTCCGAACCCGGCGACCTCGCCCGCGGCGTACAGGCCCGGGAACGGCGTGCCGTCGGTGTGCAGCGCCTGCGAGTCGAGGGTGGTCTGGATGCCGCCCAGCGTCTTGCGGGTGAGGACGTTGAGCCGGACCGCGATCAACGGTCCGTGCGCGGGGTCGAGGATCCGGTGCGGCTTGGCGACCCGCACCAGCCGGTCACCCAGGCCGCGGCGGGCGTTGCCGATGGCCATCAGCTGGAGGTCCTTGGAGAAGCTGTTGCCGGTCTCGCGGTCGCGCGCGACGATCTGCCGTTCGATCTCCGCCGGGTCCAGCTGCGGGCCGCGGCCGATCTTGTTCATGCCGGCGACGAGCTCCCCGATGGTGCCCGCGACGACGAAGTCCACGCCGTGCTTCTTGAAGGCCTCGACCGGGCCGGGTGCTTCCTTGCCACCGCGGCTGGTCAGCGTCTTGCGGAGGTCCTTGCCGGTGATGTCGGGGTTCTGCTCGGAACCCGAGAGCACGAACTCGCGGTTGATGATCGTCTGGTTAAGCACGAACCACGAGTAGTCGTAGCCGGTCGAGAGGATCGCCTTCATCGACTGGTTGGTGTCGAAACCGGGGAAGTTCGGTGCCGGGAGCCGCTTTCCGGTGGCGTCGAACCACATCGAGGACGGGCCGGGGATGATCCTGATCGCGTGGTCCGGCCAGATCGGGTCCCAGTTGTGCAGTCCCTCGGTGTAGTGCCACATCCGGTCGCGGTTGACCAGGTTCGCGCCGGCCTGCTCGCTCACCGCGAGCATCCGCCCGTCGACGTGCGCGGGCACCCCGGAGATCATGGTCTCCGGGCACTTGCCGAGACGGTCGACCGGCCAGTTGGCGCGAATCAGGTCGTGGTTGTGGCCGATCCCGCCGGACGTCACGACGACCGCCTTGGCCCGCAGCTCGAAGCTGTCCACGACCACCCGCGAGGACGCCTGGCCGCGCTCCAGGTCGGACGGTTCGAGGACACTGCCGCGCACACCCACGGCGGCACCGTTCTCGACGACGATCTCGTCGACCTGGTGGCGGAACGAGAACTGGACCAGCCCGCGGCGTTCGGCCTCCAGCACCGGCTCGAGGAACACCCGCACCACCTCGGGCCCGGTGCCCCAGGTCAGGTGGAAGCGCGGCACCGAGTTGCCGTGACCGTCGGCGAGCCCGCCGCCGCGCTCGGCCCACCCGACCACCGGCGTGAACCGCAGTCCCAGATCGCGCAGGTACTGCCGCTTCTGGGTCGCGGCGAACCGCACGTAGGCCTCCGCCCACTGCCGTGCCCAGTGGTCCTCGTCGTCGCGGTCGAAACCGGCGGAGCCCAGCCAGTCCTGCAGGGCGAGGTCGTAGGAGTCCTTGATGCCGTTGCGGCGCTGTTCGGGGCTGTCGACCAGGAACAGCCCGCCGAGCGACCAGAACGCCTGACCGCCGAGGTTCGCGCGGTTCTCCTGCTCGACGACCAGCACCCGGCGCCCGGCCTTGGTGAGCTCGTAGGTGGCGACGAGGCCCGCGAGCCCGGCACCCACCACGATCACGTCGGCTTCGTAGGTCATGACTGCTCCTTGCTTTCGACGCTGTACGCGGTGATGACGTGGCTGAACAGGGCGGCTCGGCGCCGCCAGGGCTCGGGGTCGCCAGGTTCGCTCAGGCACTGCAGCGCGGTCCCGTCGTGCACCGCGACCAGCGCCTGCCCGAGCGCGCCGGGATCCGGCACGGTCCGGCCGATCCCGGCCAGTGCGGCCAGCAGGAACGGCGCGGTCGACGCCGCGATCGCCCGCTCGCGCTCGACGATCACCCGCCGCAGCTCGGGGTAGCGCAGCGCGTGGGCGGTGAACTCCGCGCTCACGCGGAACCACTCCTCGTCCACCGGGACCGCCCGCAGCAGGTTCGCGACCACGCCCTCGACATCACCGGCGACGTCACCAGCGGTGTCCTGCTGGAAGTCCTCGAACGCCTCCCGCATGCGGGTGATCAACTCGGCCGACCGCTGCTCCCACACGGCGAGGAAGAGCTCGTCCAGAGTCTCGAAGTTCGAGTAGAACGCGCCGCGCGAGTACCCGGCCCGCGCGCACACCTGCTCGACGGTGGACCGGCCGAAACCCTCCTCGGCGAACACGGCGACGGCCGACTCCAGCAGTCTCTGCCGCGTCTGGATCCGCCGCTTGGTGACCACGTGCACCTCCCGTTCGATACACCAATGTATCGGATACATCCGTGTATCCAAGAGAGGCACGTCACAACGTGTGTTAGCTCAACGCGGTGGTCAGAGTGCGGCGGGAGACTCCGCCTCGGGAATCAACAGCCGTGCCGCTCCCGTGCCGTCCGCCGGCACCGCCCAGACGTCGGAGTGCCCGCCGCCGCGCGGGATCGCGTACGCGATGGTCCGCGCGTCGAGCCAGGCGGGCTGGTCGTCGACACTGCGGCCTTCGGCGAGGGGCGTCACGCCACCGGTCGCCAGGTCGAGCACGGAGAGCCGCCAGCCCTTCGCCGGGTCACCGTCCACAGCGGACTTGAACGCGATCCGCTTCCCGTCCGGGGACAGGGAAGGACACTCCACGTTGTCGCGGAGCGCACGCACGGTTCGCGCCGAGAAATCGCCCTCCACCAGGTATCGGTGGTCGCCGGTCGACATCGTCGCGAAGAACCGGTTCTCGTCCTGGGCGAAGGTGATGCCCCAGAAGTTGAGGTCGGCGGCCTGGTAAGGCTTCCCGTCGACCGTCACACCGAAGTCCTCCAGCGTGGCCTCAAGAGAGTCGCTCGTGGTGTCCAGCATCCCGGCACGCGTGGAGAACTTCCCGCCGTTGTAGGAATCCCCGGTGACGAAGACGGTCCAGGCCACCCGGTGCCCGCTGGGCGAGACCCTCGCCCGGTTGGGCAGCCCCACCAGCGGAATCTCCTGTTTCACGGCCAGCGCGGCGTCGAACACGACGAGCTGGTAGGTGGTCAGCCCGTGCTCCGGGCGCAGGCAGAGGCCGGTGCCGCCGGCGGCGTACACCCGGTTGCAGGTCATGTTCGACACCGCCCGCGCGCCACCGGGGTCGTCGGCCGCCACCGTCGCGAGGCGCCCGCGTTCCGCGTCCGCCGTGCTGCGGAACAGCAAACGTGGTCCGCTCAGGGTCACCGCGTCGGTGGTCGCGACCGCAGTGGCGCGGTTGCGAGCCCTGACGAGTCCTGTGTAGACGACCGCGGTCACTGCCAGGACGACGACTCCGACGAGCGCGAGCAGAACACGGTTGCGGGTGGTCAAGCACGCACCTCCTTGCGCGGCACCAGCAGCAACACGGTGCCGACGACGGCCAGGAGCACCATACCGGCGGCCACACCGACCGCGGTGCCCGCACCCCAGACCTGCCAGAACAGTCCGAACAGGACGGACGAGAGGAAGTACGACAGGGCCTGGCCGGTCTGCACGATCGAGATGCCGGTGGTGCGCAGCGCTTCCGGCAGGATCGGGCCGGCCAGCGCCATCAGCACACCGTCGGTCGCGGCGTAGAAGGCGCCGTAGCACCCGAGCGTGAGCACGAACAGCGGCCAGCCCGCCACCGGGCTGAGGAGCAGCAGGTACACGACGGCGAGCCCGCCGTAGCCGCACAGCATCACCGGCAGGCGGCCGACCCGGTCGGCCAGCGCACCCAGTGGCGCGGCCAGCAGGAGGTAGGCGAGATTGGTCCCGACCGCCAGCAGCGGAAACCATCCGTTCGCGATGTCTTCCTTGCGCTGCAACAACAAGTACACGAAACCATCGCCGATGGTGACCGTTCCCAGCACGCAGGCGGCGAGCAGCAGCCGTCGCACCCCGGCGTCACGCAACAGCGAGACGACCGCGCGAGGCGACACACTCGCGGCCGTCGCCGGCGCCGAACGCCGGTCCCGCACGAACAAGCAGAGCAGCAGCACTCCGAAGGCCGCGATGCAGAAGCTCGTCACGAACACGGCGTCGAAACCGTCGGCGCCGGTGGACGATCCGGCCGCGGCCAGCACGGCCACCGCGACCAGTGGCCCGGCGAACGCGCCGGCGCTGTCCATCGCCCGATGTACGCCGAACGCGCGGCCGAGCATGGATTCCGGCGCGGACAAGGTGATCAGCGCGTCCCGTGGCGCGGTCCGCAGTCCCTTGCCGGTGCGGTCGGCCGTCAGCACCGCCCCGATCGCGGCCGCCGAGGACCCGGCGGCCACCAGCCCCAGCTTGGCCACGGCCGAGAGCGCGTACCCGATCCCGGCGACGGCCTTCTTCCGCCCGGCGCGGTCCGCGACGTAGCCGCCGACCAGCCGCAGCACGGCCGTCGCCCCGGTGTACAGCCCGTCGAACAAGCCGTAGGACAGCGGGCTCAGATGCAACCCGACCACCAGGTAGATCGGCAGCACGGCGGTGACCATCTCGGACGAGATGTCGGTGACGAGACTGACCGTGCCCAGTGCCAGGACGTTTCCGCCCAGCGCGCGCAGCGTCCGCCGGGACAGGCCGCCGGAGTGCTCCCGGCGGCCGATCGTCGACAGGTACACCGCTACTGCCACACATCCAGGATCGGCGACTTCTGCGCCGCGTTGCCGATACCGGGCAGGCCGTGCGCGGCCTCGATGGTCCGCAGCACGGTGTAGTGGTTGATCGTTTCGCTGTAGCTGCCCGGCTTGACGTGCGCGCCGGTGAACGTGGTGAAGATCTGGTTCACCGAGGTGTTGCTGTCCTCGTCGAACGTGACGATGAGCAGGCTGTTGTGCGTCTTCGCCCACGTCGCGTAGGCGTCGAGGTTCTTCTTGAGCCAGCTGTCGCCCGTGCCGATCGAGCAGTCGTGCATGTCGTTGCACATGTCGGGGGTCACGAAGGCGACGTCCGGCAGCTTCGTGAAGTCGCTGGGGAACGAGGAGAACCTGCGGTTGCTGGACGAGGGGACGTTGCTGAAGTCCACCCAGGAGTTGTGCTTGCGCTTGTAGGTGCCGCTCGAACAGCCGGTGTAGCCGTCGGACGGCATCGCCTCCGAGTACCCGGTGAACTTCTTCCCCTTGCCCGCCAACTGGGTCGCGAGGTTCTCCTTCGCGCCGAGGTTCATCGGGCAGGCGTCGTCGTCAACGCCCTGGGTCGAACCCGAGAACAGCGCGATGTAGTTGGGCTGGCTCGGGTGCGTGATCGCGAACGACTTGGTGAACTTCGCGCTCTTCGCCGCGAGCTGGTTGAAGTAGGACGCGCTGGAGCTTCCGTTGATGGACGAGTACTTCTTGTTCTCGAACATCACCAGCACGATGTGGTCGAAGGCGGGCACCGACGCCACCACCGGCTTGACCGCGGTGACCGGGTCCGCGGGTGAACCGGCGACAGTCGCGGCGAGGCCGGCCGCGGCCATCGTCGCCACCGCGATCCGCTTGACGAACATGGATCCTCCAGGAAGTCGAGCGGCGGCGGATGTTTCGCTCGCATCTAATCCCAGATTCGACGATCATCGGCGGTTTCCGGCCGTCCTCTGCACGATTGAACAGCACCGCGATTTTCACGCAGCAGGAAATGCGGTAACGCCTGTCCTAGGCGAACACCGCCGGGTCCACCTCGAAGGCGCAGGCGACCAGGGCGTCGAGATCCAGCGCGGCTCCGGCGGCCATCGCGGCGTCCAGTTCGGCGTCGGTGAGCGTGGCCCGGATGCGGCGCACCGTGCCGTCCCGGACGGCCAGCTGGTGCTTGGTCATCGGGGAGCCGTCCTGCTCGCGGATCACCCCGACGGCGCCGAGCATCTTCGCGGCCGACTCGGCGTCCACCGTGCTGAGCAGGTCGACGAGCGAGCTCATCGTGTAGAGGACCGCGAACCGGTCCCCGAACCCGTGGTGGATGCGGATGGCGGCGGTGTAGAGGCGGTACGCCTCGACCGGGTCGCCTTCGAGCCGGGTGAGCCGGCCGAGGATGTGGCAGGCGTACGCCTCACCGCCCATGTCGCCGATCTGCCTGGCGGTCTCGACTGCTTCGGTGAGCAGCGGGCGAGCGGCGGCTGCGTCGCGCAGGTCCACGCAGACGTCGCCGAGACCGACGAGATCCAGCAGCAGCGTGCGGAGGTTGCCGACCACGCGGTCCAGCTCGACGTTGTGCCGCATGAGGTCGCGCGCGGTGTGCAGGTCGCCCTCGAAACGGGCGATGATCGACAGGTTGCCGCGCGCCGCGGCCAGGACGTTGCCGCGTTTCCCGTGCGCCTGCTCGATCTCCACGCACTCGCCGAAGTACGCGCGGGCCTGGTCCAGGTCACCGCTCTGCCTGGCGACGAGGCCGACGACGTTCAGCGCCTGGGCCATCAGGTCGTGGTCACCGAGCCCGCGGGCGATCCGCAGGCTCTCCTCGCCCAGCGACCGGGCCGTCGCCTGGTCGTCCTGCTTGATCGCGAGGAACGCCGCGGAGTCCATCACCCTGCCGCGAACGCCTTCTGGCAGCCCGTTCCCGGCGAGCAGGCGGCGATGCCATTCCCGGCCCTCGCGGATGTGCCAGCCCTTCTGCCAGAACCGGTTGACGCCGAGGACGATCCGGGCGGCGGTGAGCAGATCACCGGCTGCCATGGCCCTGGTGTGCGCCGCGCGCAGGTTGAGGTACTCGCGGCTGACCCGCGCGTACCACGCCGCTCCGTCGTGGCCGCCCAGGCCGCGGTCCGCGCGTTCGGCGAACTCGGCGAAGAAAGCGGTGTGGCGCCCGGTCACCTCGTCGTCGGCCAGCTTTTCGCCGGCGTAGGCGCGGATGGTCTCCAGCATCGTGTACCGCAGGCCGTCCTCGGTGTGCCGCGCGCCGAGGAGGTTGCGGTCGACGAGTCCGTTCAGCCGCTTGGTCAGCCTCTCGGTCGTTTCGCCGGACGGCAGGCAGATCGCGGCGACGGCGTCGGCGGTGCAGCCACCGGCGAACACCGCCAGGCGGGTCAGCAGCTCCTGGTCGTCCGCGTCGAGCAGCGCGAAGCTCCAGTCGATGGTGGCGCGCAGGGTCCGTTGCCGCGCGGGCAGGTCCTGGGGCCCGGTGGCGGGCAGCTCCGACTGGTCGTTCAGCTGGTCGAGGATCTGGGTCGGCGAGAGGACGTCGCAGTTCGCCGCGGTGAGCTCGATGGCCAGCGGCAGCCCGTCCAGCCGGACGCACACCTCGGCCGCGGCGCGCAGGTCGTCCGCGGAGAACGTCAGCCCGTACACGGCCTCGGTCGCCCTCGACACGAACAACGCCAGCGCGGGCCAGGACGCCAGCGCCTCGTCGGTCTCCTCCGGCCGCGACGGCAGGCGGTCCAGGTCGGGCACCGGCAGCGGCGGCACCGGGTAGACCTGCTCGCCGGACAGGCGCAGGCGCTGCCGGCTCGTGGTCAGCACCCGCACTCCCGGCGCCGCGGCCAGCAGTGCCGCCACGAACGAGCCCGCGCTCAGCACGTGCTCGAAGTTGTCCAGCACCAGCAGCAGTTCCAGCCCGCTCAACGCCCGGATCACCGCGTCGGTCAGCGGCTCGTTCGTGCCTTCCGGCACCTCCAGCACCGCGGCGACCGCGGAGACCACCATCTCGGTCGTGGTGGCCTCGGCGAGCGACACGAACACGGCGCCGTCCGCGAACTCGTCCGCCACGGCCCCGGCGACGGCCAGCGCCAGCCGGGTCTTGCCGATGCCACCGGCGCCGGTCAGGGTGACCAGCCGTCGTTCGGCGAGCAGGTCGGTCATCCGCGAGACGTCCCGCGCCCGGCCCACCAGGCTGCTGACCGCCGCGGGCAGGCGCCGCCGGGCGTTGTCGGCACGGGCCAGCGCCGCCGCGGACACGCCCCAGTCCCCGTTGCCGCCCTGCTCCAGGTGGCCGCGGCCGGCGAGCTGCGTCAGCCCGCGCTCGGCCTGGGCGACGAAACCACCGCTGCGCCGGGCCAGCCAGTGCACCAGTTCCCGCGTGGGTTCACCGTGCAGCGTCGAGCGCAGCCACACGTGCAACGCCGACTCGGACAACGGCTCCAGCACCGCGGTGTCCAGCAGCGGCAGCACCGGCGGCGCCGGTCCGGCGGGATCGTGCACCGCCTGCACCAGCCCGACGACCCGCACGGAGCCGGCCAGCCGCCGCAGCCGCCGTCCCACGTCCGCGAGGTCGGCGTCGGTGTCGACGAGCACCAGCACCCGCTCGGCGTGCCCTGCCGGTTCCGCGATCCCGTCGACCACCTCGAACCCGCGCAGCCCGGCCAGTTTCCCGACCTCGGCCAGGAACCTGGTGTGCCCGGCGCCGCGCTCGCCCACCACCCGCAGCGCGCCGCGTCCGGACGCGTCCAGGCGGACCAGGAAGTCGCGCACGACCGCCAGCGCCGCGTCCCGCTCCAGCAACCTCTCCGACGACCGCCGCCCGCTCGCCTGCAGGTCGTCACCGACCGCACGGCCCCGCCCGCGGCGCTTGGCCAGGTAGTTGCGGCGGTCGGCGAGCTCGATCAGCGACTGCCGGTCGCCCGCGTCGTCCGGGTAGGTGGCCAGGCCGAGGCTGATCGACACCGACAGCGGCGGACTTCCCGGGAACGGCTTGGTGCCGATGGCGTCGACCAGCCGCGACGCGACCTGCAGCGCCTCCACCGCGCCCGTCTCCGGCAGCACCAGCACGAACTCGTCCCCGCCGTAGCGCACCAGCACGTCGGCGTCGCGGACCACGCCCTTGGCCCGCTCGACGATCGAGCGCAGCACCACGTCACCGCGCGCGTGCCCGTACGCGTCGTTGACGGTCTTGAAGTGGTCGACGTCGAACACGAAAACCGAGCAGCATCCGCCGATCTGCCGGGCCCTGGCGATCGCGCCGTCGAGGCAGCCGTTCAGCCCCCCACGCGCGAGCGCACCGGTGACCACGTCGGTGAGCAGCGTGCGGAGCACACCGCGGTCGAGATCGGGAGGATCGGTCACGACGCTCCGTTAGAGGTTTGGACGACCGCTTTCGTAAGCCGCGTACCGTAACCGAAGCGGCTTCCGGACGGTACCCAACGAGTACCACAACCAACCATCAAGACTCTCCGGATCAGCCATGCCGATCAGCTATGGCCGCACAGGTCGGATCATCCCAGCCCGTCGTGATCGAGCAGCAGCGCGGTGCGGGCCTCGCCGTAGCGGTGACCGGTGATCCGGTGCAGGGCAAGGGCTTGCTGCCCGCACGCCGCCGCCCGCTCGTGGTCACCGGTGCGGAGATGGATCTCCAGCAGCACGGTGAGGGCCTCGGCGGCGGCGATGCGGAAGCCCACGCGATCGGCCTCGGCCAACGCGTGCTCGGCGAGCGTGCGGGCGCGGCCGGGAAGACCCAGGCGCAGGTGGCACGCGGCGAGGCCGGTGAGGGCGACGACCTCCGCGTAGAGAGTGCCCGCGGTGCGGGCCAGTCGTAGTGCGCGTTCGTGATCGGCGCGGGCCTCGGCGGCCTCTCCCCTGCGCAGCCGTACCGCGCCGAGAGTGTTGAGCGCGTTCGTCGCCACCGGGAGATGGCCGGTCTCGGTGGCGAGCGCGACCGCTTCGAGAGCGCGATCCAGTGCCCGGTCGTGCTTGCCCTGGTCCAGCCAGATGCGCGCGAGGATGCGCGACGACTCGGCCTGCGCGCCGCGGTCACCCACCTCGCGGTGCAACTCCAGCGCCTGCGTGACGTGGTCGTACGCCACGTCGAGCCGGCCGAGCTGGTGGTAGGTGTCGGCGAGGTTCGCGAGGTTCACCGCTTCCTTCTGCCGGGCGCCCAGCTCGCGGTGCAGCACGAGGGCGCGCCGGTGGTGTTCAACGGCGCGGTCGAGCTCGCCCTGCAGTTCGCAGACGAGCCCGAGGTTGCCGAGCGTGTTCGCCTCCCCCGCCGTGCGGCCGGTGCGGACCGCCACGTCGAGGCCCTGCCGGTAGTGCTCCGCGGCCTGCGCCAGGTCGCCCAGCCAGAAGTGCGCGGTGCCGAGGTTTCCCAGCGCCACGGCGGCGCCGTCGAGCCAGCCGCCGGACCGCGCCAGTGCGGCGGCTCGGGTGTAGTGCTCGATCGCGACCCGGTAGCGGCCGTGCAACCGGTGCAGGTCGGCGAGGCAGAGGGTCGCCGCGGCCTGTCCCGGGAGATCACCCTCGGCGGTCGCCGCTTCGAGCCCCGCCGTCCCGATCGCCAGCCACTCGACCGTGCACATGCGACGCCAGAAGTAGAGCCGCAGCGAGGCCGTCACCTGCCAGGCGACCCGTGCCGGTCCGCGGTCGGCGGCGAGCCGGGTGACGGCGACCAGTCCGGCCAGCTCCGCGTCGAGCCACGCAAGCGCTTCCGCCGACGTGGCAAGAGGTTCCGCCGTCGCCAGCGGAAGCCGGACCGCCTCGGGGTCGAGCGTGCGGGCCGCGCCGTCGACCCCGTGCCGATACCAGTCGAACAGCCGCCCGAGCGCCGCGTCGCGGTCGTCGTCGGTGGCGGCCCGCTCGGCCGCGTACAGCCGGAGCAGGTCGTGGAACCCGTACCGGCCCGGTGCAGGCTGGAGGAGAAGATGGGCGTCGGCGAGCAGGTCCAGCACCGGCCCGGCGTCGGCGCCGAGCAACGCCGTGGCGGCCGCGACCGCGAAGTCCGGTCCCGGCACCAGACCGAGCAGCCGGAACAGCCGGGCGGCCTCCTCTGGCAGCGCCGCGTACGAGTGGTCGAACGCGACGCGGACAGCGGTCTCGTCGTCACCGACCACGGCGAGCCGGTCGAGCCGGTCGTCCACCGCGAGAGCGGCGACGTGCGCGGCGACGGTCCGGCCGGGCCGCAACGTCAGGTTGGCGGCGGCGATCCGCAGTGCCAGCGGCAGAAATCCGCACAGGCGCGCGAGCTCCGCGACATTCGCGGGCTCGGCGTCGACCCGCTCCCCCAGCGTGTCGCGCAGCAACGCGACCGCCTCGGGCGGTGTGAGCACGTCGAGCGCGAGATGGGCGGCGCCGTCACGGGCGACCAGGCCGCCGAGTCCGTACCTGCTCGTGACCACGACGACGCAGCCGGAACCGCCCGGCAACAGCGGACGGACCTGGTCGACCCCGCGGGCGTCGTCGAGCAGCACCAGCATCCGCCGGTCGGCCAGCATCGTGCGGTAGAGATCGGCAGCTCGGTCGAGGTCCAGCGGGATCTGGGCGGCCGGAAGTCCCAGCGCCGCGAGGAATCCGGCCAGCGCGCCTGCGGGCTGCACCGGTGAAGTCGAGGCGTGCCCGCGCAGGTTCACGTAGAGCTGGCCGTCGGCGAACCGGTCGCGCACGCGGTGCGCCCAGTGCACGGCCAGCGTCGTCTTACCGACCCCGGCCGCACCCGCGACCACCGCGACGGACGGACGAGCCGGCTCGGCGGCGACGAGCGCGTCGAGCCGGTCGAGGTCGGCGGACCGTCCGGTGAACGCGCGGACACCCGCTGGCAGCTGGGCCGGCACCGGGCTTTCCGGTGCCGGCGACAGGGGTTCGTGCTCCCGGTAGGCCGCGAGCGCGTCGTCGCCCGCGAGCACCGCCCGTTCGACGCGTCTGGGCACCGCGCTCGGCTCGATGCCCAGCTGCTCGACGAGCGTGGCGCGCAACTGCCGGAACGCCGCCAGCGCGTCGTTCTGCCGGCCGGTGCCGGACAGCGCGACCATCAGCTGCGCCCAGAACCGTTCGCGCAACGGGTGTTCGCGCACCAGCACCGCCAGCTCGGCGGCGAGATCGGCGAACCGGCCGCGGTCGAGGTCGAGGTCGATCCGCCGTTCCAGCACCACGAGCCGCCGCTCGTCCAGCCGCGCCGCCGCGACCCGGCAGGCGTCCAGGTCCACGTCGTGCAACGCCGGACCCCGCCACAGCTCCAGCGCGGCGGACAGCAGGTCCTTCGCTGCCAGCCGCTCGAACTCGTCCGCGTCGAGCTCGCCGGGAAGCACCCGCAGGAGATAGCCGGGAGACCGCGTGACGAGCCGGTCCGCCGGCACCACGCGGCGCAGTCCGGAAACGCAGCCGTGCAACAGGTTCTTCGCCGTCGCGGGTGGACTGTCGCCCCAGAGGTCGGTCATCAGCCGCTCCTGCGACACCACCCTGTTGGCCTCCACCAACAACAATGCGAGGAGCGCCCGTTGCTGCGGCCCTCCCAGCACCAGCACCCCGTTGTCGGCCAGCACCTCCAACGGACCGAGGATCTTGAACTGGACGGGCACGGCGTGCCTCCGCACGAGGAAGAAGAACTCTCCTCGTGAAGTGCCGCCGCACCCGTCTCAGATACACCCCTCGGTCAGAACACGACGCCGTACCGGACGAGATAGCGCCAGTCGGCGGAGTTCCTCGGGTCGTCGTCGCCATAACGGATCTCGAAGTTGTTCGCGGTGGCCACCACGCCGAGGTCCCGGATGTGGTTGTCGCCGCTGTCCCCGGTGTTCAGGTTGTCCATGGAGAAACCGCGGATGACCTTCTCGCCGGCGAACGCCGCCGGGGTGGCCAGACCGCTCGCGTGCACCGCGCTCGAGGTCTCGGTGATGACGCCGAACCTGCTGCGCGGCACCCAGGCGTAGCTGACGTCGTAGGTGAACGGGTCGTCGCCGTTGTTGTCCCGGAACGTCGTCGTCAGAATGCCGTTGTCCTCCTGCACACCGATCTTGTCGAGGTGGTGGTCCCCGTTCTCGAAGGTGACCCGGAAGCCCTGGAGCACGAACACGACGTCCGCGGCCGGGCGGGTGAAGAGGAACGCCGAGCACTGTCCCACGCACGTGCCGTGGAACGAGGCCTGAACGACACCGGTCGCGTCGACGTGCTCGGTGGAGACGCGATAGCCGTAGTCGTCGTCACCGTTCTCGTCGGCGAACGCGACCTCGACTCCGATCTGTTGCGGCAACGGCATCGCCGAGACCTGGCGGATGTGGTGGTCGCCGCCGGTGAAGTGGTACTGGAACCGGGCCAGCAGCGGGACGCCGAAATTGCTTCCGGCAGCACGGAAGATCGTGCCGTGCCCGTTGCCGCTCACCTCGTCGAGCAGCGCGGCCTCGGCCGGAGCCGTCACGCCGGCGAGAAGAGCCAGCGCCGCGCCCGCTGTGACGAGTCCGCGCAGAAACTTGCGTCTGTACATGGGTTTCCGCCCCTTTCAGAGCTCGCAGTCCTTGGTGTCGCCGGGATCGGCGGTGCAGAGGTCGGTGCCGAAGCCACCGATGACCGTGTCGTTGCCGGAGATGCCGTCGACCGCGCGGATCACGTCGTTCGACTGGCCGCCGCGCAGCACGTTCGCGTTGCCGTTGCCGGTGATGATGTTGGGCCCGACCGCGCCGTTGACGTTCTCGACGTCGGTCCAGTTGTTGTCGCCCTCGCCGGGCTCGCCGTCGTCGGCGACCGCGTCCAGGCTGATGGTGATCGTTTTGCCCGCGCCGGACTGACGAGGGCTGTAGTTCGCGGTGTCGGCACCCGCGCCACCGAAGAAGAAGTCGCTGCCGTCCAAGGAGACCAGCGAGTCGGAGACGTCGTTGCCGTCGCCGCCGTTCGCGGCGTCGTTGCCGAGACCGCCGATGAGCTCGTCGTTGCCCTCCTCACCGAACAGGTCGTCGTTGCCGGCCTCGCCCGCGAGGAGGTCGTCGCCGGGCCCGCCGAACAGCTCGTCGTCGCCACCACCGGCGAACACCTTGTCGTTGCCGTTGCCACCAGTGAGGTTGTCGCGGACGGGCCCGCCGAAGAGCGTGTCGTTGCCGTCGTTGCCGACCAGCCCCCCGCTGCCGCTGTTGACCAGCTTGAGCGTGTCGTCACCCGCGCCACCGAAGGCGTCGAAGTTCGTGGACAGCGTGTCGTTGCCGGATCCGCCGAACACGAACGTCTGCACCTTGCCCGCGCTCGCGTCGAGCACGTCGTTGCCCGCGCCGCCGATGATCTGCCCGACGTCGGCGCCGATGTTGTCGCGTTCACCGGCCGCGCCGTCGTTGGCGGTGCCGTCGAGCGTGACGGTGACCGCCGTGGTGCGCGCGACGTAGGTGACCGCGTCGGAACCGGAGTTCCCGACGTAGGTGTCCGCGCCGTCAGCGACCGCGTCGGCGACCATCGTGTCGTCGCCCGTGCCTCCGTCGAACAGGTCGTCACCGGTGCCGAGGCAGACGGTGTCGTTGCCGTCGAGCCCGAGCACGAGGTCGTTGCCCGCGCCGGCCGCGATGACGTCGTTGCCGGGTGTGCCGATGATCGAGTCGTTGCCCGCCGTCCCGGAGATCGTGACCGGCAGCCCGTTGCAGGTGGTGGCCGCGTACGCCGGCAGCACCGGGACCGCGAGGGCGGCGGTGAGCACGGCGGCGGCCAGAATGGCAGGTCGCATCAGATTCCTCCCCTACCTCGAATGCGTGTGGGCCGACCCTGCCCCACGCCGCTGGGCAAGCTCTGGGAATCCGCTGCCCACGCACCGGAAGTCAGCTCGCAGTGGAATCAGCACCCGTCCGGAGCAATACCGGCGATCATTTTCCCGACGCTGTCGAATCAATTCCCGAAATGTCGTCCGTGCTGTAACACGGCCCCAATTCCGGGGGATTCCTCAACCATGCGAACCACGACTCGACTGATCCTGGCCGCTACCACAACACTCCTGACAGGGCCGGTGACCGCCGGACCGGGCCAGGCCGCCGCGCCCTCCCCCGCGTGCGGCGACACGGTCACCGCCGACATCACGCTTTCCGCCAACCTCCACTGCACCGGCCCCGGACTCGTCGTCAAGGCCGGCGACGTCGTCGTGAACCTCAACGGCCACAGCATCACCGGATCCGGCACGGGTACCGGAATTTCCGTGATCGGGCAGAATCACGTCCACGTCCGGAACGGCAGAATCTCCGGCTTCGACCGCGGCGTGTTCTTCGCGGAATCGGCCGGCAGCGAGATGACCGACCTGAGCATCACCGACAACGTCAGCCAGAACATCCAGACCGCGGACCGCAGCACCGACCTGAAGCTGACCGGCAGCAAGATCCGCCGCGGCCGGGTGGAGATCAACACGACCTCCGGGCTGACCGTCACCGACACCCAGTTCGTCCAGGCCGGGCTCGATCTCAAGCTCAGCAGCCGGTCACCGAAGATCTCCGGCTCCACCTTCGTCGACAGCGACGTGTTCTTCTCGACGAACGCGAACGACGCCTCGCTCACGGGCAGCACCCTGATCAGATCAGGCGTGGGTCTGCGTGAGGCGGACGGGCTGACGGTGTCCGGCAACGTCTTCAACCAGGGCTACGTCAGGGTGCTCAACGCCTGCCGCAACACCACGATCACCGACAACCGCTTCACCAACGGCGATCGGGCGGTCTTCGTCCAGCAGCCTGCCTCGTCCACGAACCTGCAGGTCACCAAGAACAGGTTCACCGGAAACCAGATCGGAGTGGACGCGTCCGACCAGTTCACCGGCCTGGAGGACGGGATCACGATCTCCGAGAACACGTTCACCGACAACGCGGTCGCCGGGATCCTGCTGGAGTCCTCGTCGAACCACATCGGCTACCGGGCACTCATCGCGGGGAACACGCTGAAGTCGAACGGGAAGAGGTCCGGCGGGCGGGTCGACAACGCGGGCCGCCCGATCAACGACGGCATCCACGTGAACGTCCCCGCGGGCGCACCCGTGGAGATCGCCGGGAACATCACCAGGAGAAACGCCGAGTACGGCATCGAAGCGGTCCCCGGATCGGTGACGGACGGCGGCGGGAACGACTCCTCGGGCGACCCCTCGGGATGTCTCGGCGTCGTGTGTGCGTAGCGGGTAGTCCCGTCAGCTTGCCAGCGCGGGCGACTTCTTCGCCGCGGACCCGAGCCGGATCGCCGACACCAGGAAGAAGATGCCGCCGACCGCGGCATAGCCCGCGACGGTGGTGAGCGCGGCGTTCGGCTGCGAGGCCATCAGGATGAACGACGTGCCGGCGCCCACGGACAGGCCACCGCTGAGGATCATGGGCCACTGACCGCCCATCCGGCGCCGGCCGACGCCGACGACGAGCTGGACGATGCCGGACACGATGGCCCAGGCACCCCACACCTGCAGGATGCCGGGGATTCCGCTGGTGGCGCCGGCCACGGCGATGCCCACCGCGGCGAGTGAGCTGACGGCGATGTTCACGTAGAGGCCCAGCACGTTCTGGGACTGCTTGGTGGCACGCGCGTCGACGACGGCCGCGGCGACGTCGAACAGCGGGTAGATCACGACCAGCGTGATGCCGATCGGGCCGAGCTTCGCCGCGGTCACGCCCACCAGGACGGCCCAGACGAGCGCGAAGGCGGCACGGACGAAGTACAACCGCCGCAAGGACGACGCGGCGGAACTGGTGGCAGTCACAGGATTTCCTTCTGTTCGATGTGGACAGTCATGACCCAGCGCGGTGCGGGCCATGACCGCTGCGAGGTTCGAGCGGGTTCAGGCGGCGGCGTCGACGGTCACCGGGATGTTGCCGCGCGTCGCGTGGAGAACGGGTACGCGCTCAACTACGGCGTGGACCCGCTCGCCACCGTCGGCGACTAGTCCGAGATGTTGTTCTTGGCGACCACCTTGTCGAT
>NZ_JBEXPJ010000174.1:0-18320 GCF_040611995.1 Lentzea sp. NPDC006480 | reverse complement strand
TGCGTTCTCTCAGGCTTTTTCGGAACGCGGGGGCCCCGCGTTCCCTCCAGGGGAACGTAGGGCCCCCGCGTGCCTGAAAAAGGCGCGTTGACTTTGACGTTGCGTCAACGTTTAGCGTCTGTGGGGAGCGCGAAGGGGGTAGCGAGATGGCCTGGTCGATCGCCCAGGTGGCCCGGATGTCGAAGGTGACGTCCAGGACGCTGCGGCACTACGACTCGATCGGGCTGCTGTCGCCGGCCTGGGTCGGTGACAACGGTTACCGCTACTACGAGAAGGAGCAGGTCCACCGCCTGCAGCAGATCCTGCTGCTGCGCGACCTGGGCCTGGGCCTCGACGTGGTGGCGGACATGTTGAACGGCACGGACCAGCTGACGGTCCTGCGCAACCACCACCGGTGGCTGCAGGACGAACGCCGCAGGCTGGACCGGCTGGCCAACACCGTCGCGCGAACGATCGAAGAACTGGAAGGAGGGGACGAGGTGAAGATGGAAGAGCTGTTCGACGGCTTCGATGCCGCCAAGCAGAAGGAGTACGAGGCGCAGCTGGTCGACCGCTTCGGCGACGGCGTCAAGGAGCACCTCGCCAGCAGCAAGAAGCGCTGGCAGGGTGCCACGAAGGCCGACGCCGACAGGTTCCTGCAGGAGTGGCAGGACATCGTGACGCGGGCGACGGAGCTGTTCACGGCCGGTGTCGCGGCTGACGCGCCCGAGGCGCAGGAGCTGATCGACCGGCACTACCGGTGGATCTGCCTGTCCTGGACGCCCAACCGGGAGTCCTACTCGGGACTCGCCGACCTGTACCTCGAAGGTGAGTTCAGGTCACAGCTGGACGCCCAGGCCGACGGCGTGGCCGAGTGGTCCAACGCCGCGATGAAGCACTACGCGCAGACGCGTCTCTAAAAGCTGACCGGGGGCTGCAGACCCCGCTCAGTCAAGACCGAACGCCTTGAGGGCCTCGCGGTTGAACGCCGGCAGGTCGTCGGGGTTGCGGGACGTCACGAGCGTCCAGCCGTTCATGTCGCACACCCGGACCTCCTGGTCGGCCCAGTCGCCACCCGCGTTGCGGATGTCGGTCTGCAGGCTCGGGAACGACGTCAGCATCTTGCCGCGCACCACGTCGGCCTCGACCAGCAACCACGGCCCGTGGCAGATCGACGCGATCGGCTTGCCGGCCGCCACCAGCGCCTTCACCAGCGCGACGGCGTCGGCGTCCATGCGCAGGAAGTCCGCGTTGGCCACCCCGCCGGGGATCACCGCGCCGGCGTAGTCGTCGGCATCGGCATCGGCATAGGTCGTGTCGACCGGGAACGCGTCGGCAGGCGTCAGGTGGTTGAACCCGCGCACCTCACCGAGCTTCGGCGCGAGCAGGCGTGGCACTCCGCCGGCCTTCTCGACGTGCGTCCACGGGTCGGTGAGCTCGACCTGCTCGATGCCCTCCGTGTCGACCAGAAATGCGATCTTCTTCTGTTCCGCCATGAACAACGGCTACCCAGCGAAGAACTCGACCAACCGGTGCCGCACCTCGGCGCGGTGCGTGATCATCGGCGTGGGCGAGTCGACCAGCCACAACGAGCCGTTGGGGAACGCCGCCGCCGTCGCCTTGGCCACGTCCTCGGGGTGCAGCGGATCACCGACAGCCCCGATGACCAGCACCGGAATCGACACAGCTGCCAGCACCGAGGCGTCCGGCACCGCGACCTGGCCGGGCAACTGCTCGGCAGCGGCCGAGAGACGGCTCAACGCCTCCCGCCGCTCGGCGACATAGGCAGGCGGTCCCACGGTGAGGTCGGAGAGCTGCTGCAACGTGAAGGCCGGACGTGGCTGATCGAGCACCGCGGGCAGCAGCAGAGCGACGCGCTTGAAGCGATCAGGAGAACGGGACAGCAGCCGGACCAACGCCCCGGCGCCCAGCGAGACGCCAACGGCGTGATCAGCGGGAACAGTGCCCAGATCGTCAGCGATTCGGCCGTAGTCCCAGTAGCCGGGAGGCGCGTCGGGAGCAGAGCCGTGCGAGGGGAGTGTCACGACAACACGTGTGCCGGGCAGCCCGGAGGCGGGAATCCGCGCCTCACCGGGAGTGGCCCCGAGGCCGTGAGCGACCAAGGTCACCGGCGCACCGGAGCCGTAGGACTGCGTGATCACCAGCGGGGGCCGCGCTGGACCTCGATCAGCTTCGGCCGCACGTCCACCATGTACACGAGCACCGCGACCAGGCCGGCCAGCCAGAAGATCGAGCCGAAGCCGGCTGGCGAGAACAGCAGCATCGCGGCCGCGCCACCACCGGTGATGCCCAGCCAGGCGGGCTTCGTCATTCTCTCGGCGGCCGTGTACGCGTCCACGCGCTGGGTCAGCGCGTGGAAGAACGCGAACAGCCCGACGATCGTGAACACCAGGTCGGCGAGGAAGTACACGATGCCGTCGAGGTTGGAGAAAGTGAATTCCGGCACGTAGAAGACCACGGGCCCAGACTACGTGCCGCTACGCCAAGAGGGGAGCAGCCCCGCACAGGCTCACTCCCCTCACGAACGCGAAAGGGGAGCACGCCTCGAAGGCGTGCTCCCCTTTTCAACGGACTTCAGCGACTCACTTGGTGGTGTTCGTCGTGGTCGTCGTCTTCTTGGCCGCAGCGGTCGTGCCCGTGCTGCGGGTCGTCGTCGCCGGCTTGCGGGGCGCGGTGCGGTTCGCGGCCTTGCGGGTGGTGCTGCGGACCTCGTGCGCGGCCTCGCCACCGACCTCGACGACCTCTTCGGCCAGCTTCTCGGCGGCGTCCTCGACCTCGTGGGCGACCTTCTCGCCGACCGAGCGGGTGCGGCGGGTCACCTTGCCGAGCACGTCGTCCGCGAGCACGCGGGCGTCGGCGGCGGCGGACTCGGCGCGCTTCTGCGCGGCCTCGACGGCCTGCTCGACCTGCTCGACGGCCTGCTTGACCTGCGGCTGGGACTTGATCTGCTCCAGCGTCTGCTCGCCGGTCTCGGCGAGGTAGGTGTACAGGTTCACCGCGGAGGTGGTGTACGCGTCGACCAGCTTCTTGAGCTCGGCCGGCTGCAGCTTGTCGCGCAGGTCCTTGAGCTCGGTGGGGATGTCGGCGGCCTGGGTGCGGGCCTCTTCGGCGCGGGTCTTGGCCTTGTTCAGGGCCTCGACCACGGCCTTGGCGGCGAGGTCACCGGCGCCGAGGGCGGCGAGAAGGGCCTGACGCGCGGCGTGCGCGCCCTGCTCGGCGGCCTTGCGGACGTCGTCCTGGGTGAGCTTCGGCATGGGGATCAGTCCTCCTTGTTCTTGGCGGAGTTCTCCCGCCTGAAAGATTCGTAAACGTCGAGCAGCACCTGCTTCTGCCGCTCGGTCAGATCGGTCGCGGCGACGATGGCGTCCGCCAGCGCACCGCCTTCGCGTTGCTGGAGGATCCCGGCCTCGACGTAGAGCACCTCGGCCGAGATGCGCAGCCCCTTGGCGATCTGCTGAAGGATCTCCGCGGACGGCTTGCGCAGTCCTCGCTCGATCTGGCTGAGGTAAGGGTTGGAGACACCCGCCTGCTTCGCCAGTTCCCGCAAGGAGATCTTGGCGGTGTTGCGCTGCTCGCGGATGTACTCACCGATGTTGCGGCCGAGGTCCGCGACTGCTTTGTCGATGGACTTGTCCACTGTTCCCGCTCCCGTTCCTCGTGCCACCAACTACGTTAGCGATGAGTGCTAGCAGTTGCAAGCACCCTGCTAGCAATCGCTGCGTGTGCTCCGCCACAGGACTACCGTTGTGGGTGACATGGACGACGCCGGGGCCCTTCGCACCGAGCTGGCGGACCACCTGCTCGGCGACGGTGTGCTGCGCGATTCCAAGTGGCTCAAGGCTTTCCGGGCGGTGCCGCGGCACGAGTTCCTGCCGCGCTTCTACCGCCAGCTGCCGGGCGGTGACTGGGAACGGGTCACCCGCGACCACCCGGACTGGCTGAAACTCGTCTACGCCGACCGGGTCTGGGTTACCCAGTTCGACGGCGATGACACGGTGACCGGTGGCACACCGACCTGTTCGTCGAGCATGCCCACGATCATGGCGATCATGCTGGAGGCGCTGGACGTCCACAACGGACAGACGGTTCTCGAAGTGGGCACCGGCACCGGTTACAACGCGGCTCTTCTGTGCCACGCCGTGGGTGCGGACAACACGACCACGATCGACGTCGACCCGAACATCTCGCAACGAGCCCGGGAACGCCTGAGCCGCAACGGCTTCTTCCCCACCTGCGTCACGGGCGACGGCGCGCTCGGCCATCCGGAGCGCGCCCCGTACGACCGCTTGCTGGCCACCTGCTCCGTCGCGACCATCCCGCCCGCCTGGCTGGAGCAGGTGAAGCCCGGCGGCCTGGTCGTCACCACGCTGCACCGCCCGATCGGCGCCGGGCTCGTCCGGATCGTGTCGAACGGCGACGGCACCGGCGAAGGCAACGTGCTCGTCGAGGACGGCCGGTTCATGCCGTTGCGCGCGCACGCCCACCCAACGGCTCTCGCGGGCTCCGGCACGTTCGAGCGGCGCACCACCACGTTGCCGCTCAACACCGTGGTCGACCCGGCGAGCCCGTTCGAGTTCTTCGCGGGCATTGCTCTGCCCGGAGTCGTCGCGGGCCAGGACTGGCTCGTCCATCCGGACGGTTCCTGGGTGCACCACCACGGCACGCACGTCGACCAGGGCGGCCCGCGACGGCTGTGGGATCTCGCGGAACAAGGGGTTATCGACTGGCACGAGCTGGGCAAACCCCGGCGGCACCAGTTCGGGATCACGGTCGGGCCCGACGGCCAGTTCCTGACGCTGGGCGAGCGCCGCTGGCAGCTGTGATCAAGAAACCAAACGTCACGACACGGGTCACTGAATCGACCCCGGGCGGATGCGGTGCGTCATGATGCGTCGCATGTCCAGATTCCGCCAGCAAGCCTTGCTGGCCGGCTGCGTGCTGACCGCGTTGCTCGTCGCGGCCGGTCTGTTCGTGACCGACCACGGCATCGACCCGCACGTGTGGCTGATCGTCCTCGCGGTGGCGTTCCTGGGCTTCCTGGCTTTACTCGACCCGTGGGTCCGCCGCAGGCACAACGCCGCGCTGAGCACCGACGAGCACCTCGACGCCGCGTGCCGGGCACTGGCGATCGGCCTGCAGGCGCAGTGGAATGAGGAGGTTCGCTCGCGCGGCCTCACCGACCCGGACGTGCTCGACCTGCACTGGCTCGCCCCCGAGCTGGACGTCAGCGCCGAGCCGGACGCGCCGCCCGGACGCAGCGACGCCGTCGTGGGCGCGTTCGAGCGGCAGATCAACCGGCGGATGGTGCTGCTCGGCGAGGCGGGCACCGGCAAGACGACCGTCGCGATGCTGCTGACCTGCGGACTGCTCGACCGCTACGACGGCGGCATGGTCCCCGTCCTGCTGCCGCTCTCGACGTGGAACCCGGCGATCGAGGACGTCCGCACGTGGCTCACCCGCAGGCTGTACGAGGACCACCCGGCGTTGCGCAACACCGAGCTGTACGGCAGCTACGCGGGTGACCTGCTGGTGGAGCAGCACAAGGTGTTGCCGGTGCTGGACGGCCTCGACGACATCCCCGGCCACCAACGCGCCGATGCCCTCGCCCGGATCACGAAGGCGTTCGGGACCAGGCCGCTGGTGCTGACCTGCCGCACCGCCGAGTACGAACAGGCCGTGCACCTCGCTGGTCCGTTGCCCGGCGCCGACGTCGTCGAGATGGCGCCGCTCGACCTGGACGAGGTCGCCGCCTACCTGCGGGCCAGCGCGGACAGCGTGACCGCGGCGCGGTGGGAGCCGGTGTTCATCCAGCTGCGCGAGGAACCGGACGGCAGGCTCGCGGACGCGTTGTCGACGCCGTTGACGATGTGGCTCGCCAGCATGGTCTACGCGGACACCGAGGCCGAGCCGACCGAACTGCTCGACCGCGGCCGTTTCCCGGACGCGCGGGCGATCTCCGACCACCTCTGCGACCAGCTCGTGTCCCGGGCGTTCGGCAACCGGGCGTTCGCGCACCACGCCAGGGCTTCGCAGGTCTGGCCACGCGACCGGGCGCGCCGGTGGCTGGAGTTCCTCGCACACGAGATGCGCGATCGGGACATCCGCGAGCTGGCCTGGTGGGAGCTGCGCCGGTCCGTCGGCAACACGTGGCTCGCGGTGCTCGGCGCGCTGGTGCTGGGCGCGATCGGCGGGTTCGGTGTCGCGTGGCTGATGGCGTACTCGATCACGCCGTCGCTCGCGCCGATCACCGGACTGGTCGCGGGCATCGGCGTCGGCGCGTCCGCCCTCACCGCGTCACAGGAACGCAAAGCCAAGCCACGCCTGGGAATCTGGCGCAGTCTGCTGCTGGTACCCGGCGTGCTCGGGCTCGCCGCCGGACTCGTTTTCGGTGCGCTGTACGGACTTGCCGCCGGTCTGGTGGTCGGCCTCGGGCTCGCCGTGGCGGTCGCGCTGCGGTTCGCGTTGTCGAGCGCGTCCGAGCTCTCGCAGGCTTCCAGTCCTCAGTGGACGATGGCGCGCGACCGGATCGCGGTGTGGACCGGCTCCCTGGTGCTGGCGGTGGTGTTCGGCTCGGCGGCGGCACTGGTGTTCGGGCCCGGCCAGACCGGCATGGTCGGGCTGGGCCTCGCGTCCGGGCTGATGCTCGGGTTCGCGCTGGCCGTCCTGCACCTGCGCTGGTGGTGGTTCACCGTGGCGCGGATCTGGCTGGCACTGCGCGGAAAGCTGCCGTGGGAGCTGATGGTCTTCCTGGAGGACTCGCGCAAGCTCGGCGTGCTCTGCCGGGCGGGGGCCTGCTACCAGTTCCGGCACGGACTGGTGCAGGACCGCCTGGCAGAGCACGAGGTCACTACTCGGTCCGCAACCCAAGTGCTCCGGTCGCCCTTCTCAGCGAAGGCAACGTCAGAACAGTGACCGCGAACGTCAGCGCCACGATCACGCCGGTGATCAGGCCGATGCCGGCCCAGTCGAAGGCGACCTCGGCTCCGAACACCCGCATCACCAGCGCGCCGAGCAGGATGCCGGTGGCCAGCGAGACGACCGTGGAGATCGCCAGCGGCAGCGCGTTCTGCCACAGCAACGACCTGGCCAGCGTGCCGCGCGGCACCCCGCTCGCCGCCATCACCGCGAGCGGCCTGCGCCGTTCCCGTACCTGTTCCAGCGCCACGACCAGCAGTGATGCCGCCGCGACGAGCAACGTGAGTGCCGCGCCCGCCAGCAGCGCGCGGCGGATCACGCCGAAGACCCGTTCCAACTCGTCGGTCTCGTTCTGGCCGACGTAGTAGGTGAAGACGTTCCACTTGTAGCCCGCGATGGCGTTGCGCGCGTACTCGGCGGCGTCGGGCACCGACATGTCGAGCTCGGCGATGTACTGCGCGCTGGTCGGCACCAGGCCCTTGGCGGCGGCGGGAGTGACGAAGAGCCCTGGCAAGGTGCTGCTGAGCACCTCGACGGGTGGCACCGTCCACTTCTCGCCGTTGTGCCGCAGCGTCAGCACGTCACCGGCCTGCGCGTACTGCTCGCCGTCGGAGTACCCCACCGCGTACGCCTTGCCGTCCTCGCAGTTCGGGACCGTCGTCTGCTTGGACATCGCCGTGCACGTGGCGATGCTGATGACCACGGTCTGGCCGGACGGCAGCTTGCCGAACGCCCGGTCGATCCGGTGCACGGCGCTCACACCCCTGCTGCTCTCCAGCGCGGCGGCCATCCCGGACGTGTCGACGTCCGAGGTCGGGTCGACGGTCAGGTAGTTGAAGGCCGCCTCCCGCTTCTCGTCGGTGCGCACCTCCTGCTCGACGCCGGCCAGCAGCATCTGCAGCGTCACGGTGCCCGCGAGCACGACCGCGACACCACCGACGACACGAGCCGCCGTGCCGCTGTCGAGCTGCAACCGGCGCACGGCCAGCTGCAACGCCGGTGTGCGGCCCTTCATCAGGGAAACCACGCGTTCGACCAGCCACGGCAGCAGCACGGGGATGCCGAGCATCAGCAGCACGATGCCGCTCACCACGGGCCACTGGTTCGGCTTCTCGGACTGCGTGAGGTTGCCGAACTGGCTGGCGAGCAACGCGATCCCGGCCGCCACCGGCACGAGCCGCCACCACAGCCGGCGGCGGACGGGCTTCTGGTCCCGCACCACGCCGAGCGGTTCGATGATCGTCCGGCGCATCGCCACCAGCGACGTCACCACCGCGAGCACCGGCACGGCCACCACCACCGTGAGGGTCAGCGCGGTCGTCGGCAGGACGTCGCTCGGGAACGCCGACAGCTCGGCGATGCTGATGTCGTCGACGAGCGGCCGGACCACGAAGAAGATCCCGAACCCGATCACCAGGCCGGCCAGCGCCCCGGCCAGCGCCTCACCGGACGCGATCAGGCGCACCCGGCTCGCACCTGCGCCGACCAGCCGCAACGCCGCCAGCCGCCGGTCTCGCTGGGCCGCGGCGAGCCTCGTCGCGACGCTGACGAACACCAGCACCGGGAACAGCAGCACCACGATGCCGACGATGCTCAGCATCCACAGCAGCGGATCGAGCCCGCGCCTCTGGTGCGAGACGCCCCAGCTGTAGACGGTGTTGTTGCCCGGATCCTCCTTGATCGCCGCGTCGCCGGCGTAGAACCGCAGCTCGTTGGGGTTCAGCAGACCGGCCTGGCCGATCGTGCCGACGATCTTCTGCGGGAAGCGCGGCCTGAGCAGCTCCTGGCCCGCCGGTGACGCCAGCATCTCGGCGAGCGCGGGCGACACGAACATCTCGCCGTCACCCGGCACGCGGTCGACTCCGGGTGGCACCGGGGCGTCCGGGCTGATCGCCTTGTAGTACTGCCCCGGGATGTAGTCCGCGCGGAACGGGTAGCTCTGCTGCTCCACCAGCAGCGGCGCGGGACCGTTGCCGGCTGCCACCGGGTTGCGCGCGTCCTGCCGGTCAACCCGGTGATCCATCACGTTCGGGATCGCCGCGGCGAAGAGCAGCACCGCGACGCCGAGCCCGATGCCGATGCCCTGGAGCGCGAGCCTCGCCCAGGACTTCCGGCTGCCCCCGACGGCCAGCCGGACGCCCAGGGCGAGGTCGCTGATCACCTGGCTCACCGTGCGAACTCCACGTCACGTGAGCGGCCATCGCGCACCACGACCTCGCGGTCGGAGTAGGCGGCGACGCGCGCTTCGTGCGTGACGAGCACGACGGCGGCACCTGTTTCGCGGGCCGCGGTCGTGAGCAGGTGCATGACGCGTTCGCCGTTGAGCGAGTCGAGCGCGCCGGTCGGTTCGTCGGCGAAGATCACCTTCGGACCGGTGACGAGCGCGCGGGCGACCGCGACCCGTTGCCCCTGGCCACCGGAGGTCTCGCCGGGACGCTGGCCGGCGACGCCGTCGACCTCCAGCCTGGTCAGCCAGTCCGTCGCGGCGCGTTCGGCGTCCTTGCGCTTCATCCCGCTGAGCCGCAGCGGGAGCGCCACGTTCTCCAGACAGGTCAGTTCCGGCACCAGCTGGCCGAACTGGAAGACGAACCCGAACTCGGTCCTGCGCAGCTCACTGCGCGCGCTGTCGTTCATGGCCGTCAGGTCCTGGTCGCGGTAGAGCACCGTGCCGCTGTCCGGCGGCAGGATCCCGGCGAGGCAGTGCAGCAACGTCGACTTGCCGGAGCCCGACGGCCCCATCACCGCCACGACCTCGCCCTCGCGGATCGTGATGCCCGCGCCGTCGAGCGCGTGGGTCTTGCCGAACGACTTGGTGAGGCCCTCTGCCCTGAGCAGGCTCATCGTGTGACCTCCGCGGCCAGCTGATCGAGGCGGGCGGCCGTCAGTTCGAGCCACCGCAGGTCGGCTTCGAGGTGGAACAGGGCGAAGTCGCAGATGAGCTGGTCGGCGAGGTCACCGTCGATCTTGCGCCGGGTCAGCTCGCGCATCGTGCCGAGGTGGGCCGCGCGCTGGGCGTCGAGCACCTCCGTGGCGCTGCGGCCGGACAGCAGCGCGAGCACGACCTTCGCGTAGAGCGTGTTCTGCAGGTACGGCTCCGGCTTCTCCGGAGTGCTGAGCCAGCGCTCCACATCAGTGACCCCGGCGTCGGTGATCGCGTACCGCTTGCGTTCGGGACCGTCACCGGCCTCCACGCCCGCCTCGGTCACGAAGCCGTTCTTCAGCAGCCGCGACAGGGTCGAGTACACCTGCCCGTAGTGCAACGGCCGGTCCTGCCCGAATCGCTCGTCGTACGCGCGCTTCAGGTCGTATCCGTGCCGTGGACCGCCTTCTAGCAGCCCTAACAGTGCGTGTCCGATCGACATGGGAAGCACTATACACACGATGTATACACCGGGTGCATTCTCCGGATGCCCTGACGGGCACCCGCCGTGGCGCCTACAGTGGAGGGGTGACTGGTCTGACTGTCGGCTGGGATCACGACGTCGAGCTGCTGCTCGACTTCCTGAACACTCGACACGTACTGGACAGTGAAGCCTCCTGGCGCGCGTGGGTGACCGAACGCGGCCTCGGGCGGACCGGGGAAATCGCACAGGCGCGCGCCGCGAGAGCGGCACTGCGGTCGTCGATCGAGGGGTCGTCAGGCCCTCAGACGGCGGCCGGCGTGGTCCACGTCGAGCTGACGGACGGCGTTCCGGTGCTGTCCAGCTCGGATGCCCTGGGCGCGGTGCTCGCGGCGTCCGCTCGGCTGGCCGTGCTGGGTTCCTGGGAACGCTTCAAGATCTGTCCCGCCGACGACTGCCTGCGTGCGTTCTTCGACCGTTCGCGCAACCGCTCGCGCACCTGGTGCTCGATGCAGGTGTGCGGCAACCGCGAGAAGGCCCGCACGTTCCGAAAACGGACCCGGGCCCAGAACACGGATCAGAACACCGCGTTGGCCACGGTGTAGATCACCAGGCCGGCGAGCGCGCCGACCACGGTGCCGTTGATCCGGATGAACTGCAGGTCCCTGCCGACCTGCAGTTCGATCTTGCGCGAGGTCTCCTCGGCGTCCCAGCGCTCGACCGTGTCCGTGATCAGCGTGGTGATCTCCGCGCGGTAGTTGCTCACGACGTACCCGGCGGCCTGCTCCAGCCAGCCGTCGACCTTGGCGCGCAGGTCCTGGTCGGTGCTCAGGTTCGTGCCGAGCGTGATCAGGCCCTGCGTGACGCGTTTGCGGAGCTCGCTGGACGGGTCCTCGGCCGCGTCGATCAGCATCTTCTTGGCCGTGCCCCACGCACTGCTGATCAGCTTCTGGACGTCCGGGTGGTTGATCACCTGCTGCTTGACCTGCTCGGCCTTCTGCATGGTCGACGGGTCGGTCTGCATGTCGTTCGAGAACTCGATCATGAACTGATCGATCGCGAGCCGCATCGGGTGGTTGACGTCGGTCTTGACCGCCCAGGCGAAGTTGACCAGCTCGGTGTAGACCTTGTCGCCGAGCATCGCGTCGACGAACTTGGGCGACCAGGTGGGCGCGCGGTCCGTGACGATCAGGCTGACCTTGTCGTAGTTGTCCCGCACCCACTCGTAGGCGCGGTCGCACATGAGGTCGACGAGCTTGTGGTGCGCGCCGTCCGTGAGCACCTGGTTCAGCAGCTTGCCGAGCGGCGGGCCCCAGGGCTTCTCGGTGACCCGCTTGACGATCGCGTGCTCCAGGACGGCCTGGACCTCTTCGTCCTTGAGGACCGTGATGGCGCCCTTGATGACGTTCGCGAGCTCGTTGGTGAGGCGTTCGGCGTTCTCCGGCTGCTTGATCCACGCGCCGGCGCGCTCGGCGATGCCCGCTCTTCTGAGCTTGTCCTGGACCACTTCCGGACTCAGGAAGTTGACGCCCACGAAGTCGCCCAGGGTCTTGCCGAACATGTTCTTGCGGGTGGGGATGATCGCGGTGTGCGGGATCGGGAGGCCCAGCGGCCTCCTGAACAGCGCCGTGACCGCGAACCAGTCGGCGAGCGCGCCGACCATGCCCGCTTCGGCTGCCGCTCGTACGTAACCGACCCAGGCGCCCTCGAACGCGTGCGTTCCGAAGAAGATGACCGTCGCGCCGACCAGGAAGCTGGTCGCGACGAGCTTCATCTTGCGCAGGTCTGTGCGCTTCTGCTGGTCAGCGGCGGTCAGTTGCTCCACACCCACATTGTCCGTGAAGATCCTGCGTTGTGCGGGTACCAGCGCTAGTTCCTCGGTTGCAGCCGTTCACGTCGACCATCTTCGCGGAGATGACGGCGCTGGCCGTGCAGCACGACGCCGTCAACCTCGGTCAGGGTTTCCCCGACACCGACGGTCCTGCATCCATGCTGGAGGCGGCACGTTCGGCGATCTCGTCGGGCGTGAACCAGTACCCGCCGGGTCCTGGCATGCCGGTGCTGCGAAACGCGGTGGCCGCTCACCGGTCTCGGTACGGGCTCTCCTACGACCCGGACTCCGAGATCCTGGTGACGGTCGGGGCCACCGAGGCGATCGCGGCTTCGTTGCTGGCTCTGGTCGAGGCCGGCGATGAAGTGATCCTGATCGAGCCCTACTACGACTCGTACGCGGCTTCCGTGGCGATGGCCGGTGCTTCGCGCGTGACCGTCGGGCTGCGTGAGGATGCTTCGGGTCGGCTGGCTCTTGATGTCGATGCTCTGCGAGCCGCAGTCACGCCGCGGACTCGGGCCATCTTGGTCAACTCGCCGCACAACCCGACCGGGACCGTGTTCCGGCTGGAGGAGCTGCGGGCTATTGCCGCGCTCTGTGTCGAGCACGATCTTTTGGCGATCACCGACGAGGTCTACGAGCACCTGGTGTTCGACGGGCTGACCCACATTCCACTGGCTTCGCTGCCGGGGATGGCTTCTCGGACGTTGTCGATCTCCGGTGCCGGCAAGACGTTCAACTGCACGGGCTGGAAGATCGGCTGGGTGTGCGGGCCGGCTGCTCTGGTCTCCGCTGTTCGTGCCGCCAAGCAGTTCATGACCTTCGTCGGCGGGGCGCCTTTCCAGCCCGCCGTCGCGCACGCCCTGACCGCCGAACTGGACTGGGTCGCCGGGTTGCGCGACTCGTTGGCCTCGAAGCGCGCGCGTCTGGCCGAGGGGCTGCGTGCGGCCGGTTTCGAGGTGCGGTCGTCGGAGGGCACGTACTTCATCTGCGCCGACGTCCGGCCACTCGGCTACGAGGACGGGTGGCAGCTGTGTCGCGAGCTGCCCGCCCGAATCGGCGTCGCGGCGGTGCCGGTCCAGGTGTTCACGGACCGGCCGGACGAGTGGAAGCACCTGATCCGGTTCGCGTTCTGCAAGCAGGACGCGGTGATCGACGAGGCCGTGGAACGACTCCACAAGCTGTAGTTGTCCACAGGTGTGGATGAGTTCCTCCACAACTGTGGACAACCCACTTTCGGGTGAGGCGTGGAGCCTTGACGCCGGAGTTCGACTCCAAATGGCATGGACTCGAACACAGAGGTTCTCCTCGCGGCCCGAGCAGGCGCGGCGGGCTGGGAGCTGTTGGTCGAACGCTACTCCCGCCTGGTCTGGTCGGTGCCCAGATCGTTCCGCCTGAGCCATGCCGACGCCGCCGATGTCTACCAGTGCACCTGGCTCTGCCTGGCAGAACATCTAAAGCGTATCCGTCAACCCGAGTCGTTGGGCACGTGGCTGGTCAGTACCGCCACCCGCCAGTCGATCGCCGTCGTGCGCGCCCGCGGCCGCGAGGTCTCTCTCGACCGCTGGGAGCCGGCGTCGACTCTGCCCGCGCCGGAGGAGGTCGCGGTGGCGGGTGATCGGCAACGCCGGCTGTGGACCGCGCTGATGACCTTGAACGAGCGGTGCCAGCGCCTGCTGTGCATAGCCGCCCACAGCCCCGAACTGAGTTATGCACAGGTTGCCGAGGCCCTGGGGATGAAGGTGACGAGCGTCGGCCAGACCCGCACGCGGTGCCTGGCCGCGCTGCGCCGGAAGCTGGAGGGCGAGCGATGAGGGACCCGTTGCTCGACGAGATCGCTTCCCTGCTCAGCTCGGACGTGCCACCGCCCGTCCTGGCGCCGCGCCCGACCGGTTTCGCCCCGATGGAACCCGTCGACGAGCCCGTGCGCGGACCGTCCCGCCAGCTCGTGTTCCACGTCGGGGTCGGGCGGATGTACCTGCAGCTCGATCCGGGCGTTTCCGGGCTTCGGCTGACCGGCGTGCTGGACGACAAGGGCGTCGGCGTCGAGGTCCGCTCGCCCAGCTCCGCCCAGGCGCTCCGCCCGGACGCTGAGGGCTGGTTTCGCGCCGATGTCGCGCCTGGGCCTGTGTGCGTGACCGTGCCGTCGCTGGGGCTGACGACGGGGTGGTTCGTGGCATGAGCGCCAGCGCTGATCCACAGGCCACCATCGACACCACTGAGGTGCGCGGCACGAAAGCCCAGCGTGCCGAGGCGCTGCACGATCTGAGCATCGCCCACGTCGAGCTCGGACATCTCGACGTCGCCGCGCGGTTTGCCCAACGAGGGCTGCGGCTCACCGGTGAGGCGCGGTTTCACCTCACGCTGGCGTGGATCGACCTGGATCGGGGGCGGCGCAAGCAGAGCCTGCGGCATCTCGACCTCGCCACGCCGCATCTCCGCGGGCGGGAGCTGACGAGAGCCAGGTGCCTGCGCGGACTCCACCTCTGCAACTCGGCCGAACCACGGCTGGCGATCGCCGAGCTCACCGCCGTCATCAAGGAGCTGCGGCGGTACGGCGACGAACGCTGGCTTGCCAACGCACTCGTCGGACGTGGCATCGCGCGGTGCGGCGCGACGAAGCTGGCCGAGGCCGAGGCCGACTTCGCGGCCGCACAGACGTTGCTGCAGGCCATCAGTGAGCCGGGGCGGGCGGCGATGTGCTTGCACAACAGGGGCTTCGTGGCGATGCTCGCCGGCGATCTGCCACTCGCCCTGCGGCGGTACGAGGAGGCGGCGAAGGCCGGGCTCGACTCGACGAGCCGGCCTGAGGCGCTGGTCGACAGGGCCGAGGCGTTGCTGGCGGCCGGGCTCACGACGGAGGCGCGGCGGGTGTTGACGCCCGCGTTGGAGTTGCTCAAGCGGTGCAAGCGGCACGTGCCGGAGCTGGCGGTGCTGAGCGCGCGTTGTGCCTTGCGCGACGGAGATCCGGCACCCGCACTCAAGCTCGCGAGCGAGGACGTCGAGTTCATGCTCGCTGCCGGCCAACTGGATGCTGTTGCGGCGCACCGGTTTCGCGGGCCGGTTCAGACGCGGGCGCTCGGGTGGCTGGCGCAAGCCAAACGCTCGGATCGACGTGGCGCACTGGCGGCTTGCCGGGCGGGGATCAGGTTGCTCGACGAGCACCTCGGCGACTGGCCTCGTCGTGAGCTCACCGGACACGCGCTGGGGCTCGCCCGGACCGCGCGTGAGGTGTTGCACTGGTCGGAGCAGCACCGTGCTTCCGGATCGATGTCCTTGCCTCCCAACCAGCCTGAACTTGCGCAGACCCTCACGCGCCTGCGCCGGGCGCGGGCGTTCGGCCTGCCCGTGGAAGCGCTGGAGCGAGATGTCCGCCGGGTGGCGCTCGCCGCGACGCCGAGAGCATCGGCTGCCGGCATGAGGCTGCCGGACCTGCCACTGGTCAGCTTCGTCCTACGCGGAGAGCAGATGACGGCAGTCACGCTGATGAACGGACGGGCGCGACTGCGCACCCTGGATGACCCGGCCGAACTCGTCGGCACAGCGAAACTCGCGCTGCGGGCGGGTCGTCCAGTCGTCACCGATCTCCTGCCTGACGTGGAGGAAGTCGTCGTTGTCCCGGACGGAGTGCTGCACGACATGCCGTGGGCAGCACTGCGGCAGAAGGTCCACGTACTGCCACGGCTGAGTTGCTGGCGCGAACCGAACGGCGCCGGCGAGCGCGTGTGGATCAGCGGCCCCGCACTCCGCCATCAAGAAGTCACCGCACTTCAACGAAAGCACGGAGGGCTGGTCGTCGAGTCCACTGTGGATGAAACACTGCACGCACTCGAAGGCGCCGGTATCGCGCACATCGCGGCGCACGGCCACGTCCACCCGGACAACCCGCTGTTCTCCTACCTGGAGCTGAAAGACGGCCCGCTCTACGGTTACGACATCGCTCGCATCGAGAACCCACCCGAGGTGGTCGTCCTGTCGGCCTGCGAGTCCGGGTTGGCCCGCGCCTTCCTCGACGCCGGCACCAGGGTCGTGATCGCCAGCGTGTTGCCGGTGCCGGACGCGCAGGTCAGCGAGGTCATGACCGAGGTCCACCGCCTCATCGACCACCCCGTCGAAGCCGCGAGAGCCGTGGCACACCTGGGTTTCAGCTGTTACGGAACCGGAACGAGGGTGGCGGCGTGCAAAGCGGCCGCGAACGAGGTGCCGGTGCAGAGGGCCTGGGTCGAGCCGACCGTGGCGGGCACGTCCACGCCGTCCACGACCACGTTGACCCACGTGCCGTGACCCGAGAAAGGTGCCGAGGCACCGACGGCGATCACCGACGGCAGTGCGGCCGGCCACCACGGGCGCGAGGAGGCGCCGTTGCCCGCCGCGGCAACCACGTTGGGGCCGCAGGAAGTCAGGACCGGCGGGCATTCGTCGTTGAACGAATAGGTGCCGGAAGCCACGAGCACCACGGGCAGGGAGCGGGTGGCGCGCAGGGCGGCGGCGAGGGTCAGGTCGTCACCGAAGCCCGTGGCGGACAGAACCGGGAACGGACGCACCGAGGCGCCGTGGTGACGCAGGACGCCCGCCACCAGAGCGCCGTGCGGGTCGTCGAGAGGGGTGTCGAGCAACGCGACGGTGCCCTCTCCCAGCAGATCGGGCAGGCGGCCACCTACCACCGGACGGGAGGTGCCGATCATGATCGGGCAGGCCAGGTGAACGTGGTTCGGAGTGGCGCCCACCTCGCGGGCGATCTCGACCACGCGCTCCCGATCGACGGCCTTCAGGTGCATGCGAATGGCGCCCGCGGAGATCTCCTCGTGGGAGTAGACGCCGCGCAAGCGTTTGCGCACAGTGGGTGCGTCCGCGGGCAGGACGACCAGCTCCCCCGAACGGACCAAACACTCGTTTGGCCCCAGCGCATCGTGCACCAGGACCGGGCCGAGGGCACGAGAGGCGTGATCGACCAGCTCAGAGAGGCTGTTGACCTGCTTTTGCGCGTCCACATCGGACACCATCCCCCGGCGCGACACGGTCCACAGGGGAGCGAGGCGCAATGTCACTCGATCCGATGACGACACTGACGGTGTTCATGCCTGATCAGGGCAACCCGGACAGCCGCACGAGAACGCCCTTCCGAGTGTTTTGTGCGGAGTTGGTTCGCAAAGTCACTCACCAGTGCTAGACATAGCTCAACGTCGACCTCCGACGACGGCGCTGTGCGTTGGCGGTGACCTGAACGGTGGACGGGCGGTGATCCTGTGGCTGGTGGTGGAGTTCGCGCACTGCTGCTGCGGACCGCTGCGCTCGGCGGGCTGACTGCCGCCGCCTGGCTGCTGGGCGGGACCGACGCGTCAGCCAGCCCCGAGGAACCTCCGGCCGTCGAGACCGCCGTCGAGGCTCCCCAGCTGATGGAAGATCCGGCCGGTTGGGCCAAGGCGCTCACCGACCGCATGCTCGACCGCCACCAGGCGCAGCGGCTCGTACCGCCGCCGGTGGCCAAGCCGCACGAGGAAGCGCCCGCGGACTCCGACGACGGGCCGGTGCTCGACTTCAGCGGTGGCTCGCAGGGCAACACGCGGTCCGGCACGGTGAGCAACCAGGCCCCGCCCGAGGTCGTGAAGGCCAAGGCTCAGGTCCGCGCCGCCAAGATCGCCGCCGTGAAGGCCGCAGCGGAAGCCGCGCTGACTCCTCCGCCCGCCCCGAAGATCGTTCCGGTCAAAAAGGTCGTGCCGCAGCTGCCCGATCTGCCCGTGCCGGCGCCCGCCAAGACCGAGCCCGTCCAGACGCACGACCTCAACTGGACCGCTCCTGGCCAGAACGCGCCGCTGCCCGCACCGCAGCAGGCTCCCGTGGTCGCGACGGCCTCCGCGTCGTCCGGTCACACCGACAACTCCGGTGGCACGCGCGGCGTGCTCGCCGTTCTGACGTCGCACAACTCGCTGTTCCCGCCCACCACGTGGTCGGTCGAACAGCGCCGCGACGGTCGTTCACCCGGCAGCCTCGAAGGCTTGCCGAGCACGTCACCCGACTGAGTAATACGGGACATCTCTGCCCTCTGCGCGATTTGTGACCGTCTCGTTCCGTCGCGCGCATAACTCCTTCCCTCATTTCCCGTTGTACGCAAGGAACCCAGTCTTCCTGACCTGCCAACCGCGCCCTGGCAGGTCGGGTCTGGTCCGAGTGCCGCGCTGCCCCCGCAGTTCTCGGACCGCACGGGAAAACCTGCGGACGGGGGACGCCAATCC
>NZ_JBEXPJ010000173.1:0-18411 GCF_040611995.1 Lentzea sp. NPDC006480 | reverse complement strand
TTCGTGGCGCCCAGCGCGAACATGCCCTGCGGCGCACCGCTGGTCAGCTGCACGTCCAGCGTGATCGGCGCGTCGGTCGAGCAGGTGGTCGATCGCGGCGATGTGGACGTGCAGCGTGGCGTCCTCGGCCGGGTACTCGCCCTTGTCGATCTGCTCGGCGTACGCGCTGACGTAGCCCGTGACGACGTTGATCATGAAGTTCGCCAGCGGCGCGTACGCGGTCGCCTTGACGCCCGCCGTGCCGACGAGCGCGGCGCCGTTGAGGAAGCTGTTGAGGATGCCCCACATGATGCCGAGCAGCGACATGTCGTACAGCGACGAGACGCCGTGGTCGGAGTCGAGGTACTTGGTGTTCGCGTCGGACAGCGCCTTCAGGGTCGCCTCGTGCTCGTCGAACGCGGCCTTCGGGCCGCTGTAGAGCAGGACGGCCTCGTCCGTGCCGATGGCCGGCGGGATGGCCATGATCGCGCCGTCGAAGTAGGCGGCGGTGTTCTTCTTCGCGGCCCACTCGGCGGCTTCGCGGGCCTGGGCCGAGGTGCCCGTCGTGAGGTTGACGAGGACGCGGCCGGCGAGCTCGTCCGCGAGCGGGTCGAGCAGCTCGGTCACGGCGTCGTAGTCGGACACGCAGACGATCACGAGCGGGCTCGCGGTGACGGCGTCCGCCACCGAGCCGGCCAGGGTCGCGCCCTGCTCGACCAGCTCGTCCGCCTTGGCGGCCGTGCGGTTCCACACCGTCGTCGGGTGGCCGCTCTTGACGAAGGCCGCGGCCAATGCCTGGCCCATGAGACCAAGGCCGATGACCGTCACCGGTGCGTGGGCGGCATTGGGGTTGGACATCTCTGCTCCTCTTCGTTCGCCCTGGTGGCGAAGGTGTCGATCAGTGCTGGTGGAAACGATGTCAGTGGCCGGAGCGGCCCGACAGTGGCAGGAGTGACCACATTCGCAAAATTCCTGCCGTAGACTGTCGATCATGACCAGTGCGGGTTCGGTGGCGGTCGCGGTGCTCAACGGCGCTGACATGCCGGTGTGCGAGCTGTACGAGATGTCGATCACGAACGCCGTGTTCGGCGATCCCCAGCCCGATCTGCACGACCCCTGGTACGACCTGATGTGGTGCGCCGTGGCGCCGCCGCCGGAGAAGCCGCGCGGGTTCTCGATCCAGTCGGCGCACGGCCTGGACGACCTGGTGCGGGCCGGCACCGTGATCGTGCCCTCGGTGCCGGAGTCCGTGGTCTCGCACGGAGAACCGCTGCCGCCGGTGTTCCTGGAGGCACTGCGCGAGGCTCACGCCAACGGCGCGCGGATGGTGTCGCTGTGCACTGGCGCGTTCGCGCTCGCGGAAGCCGGGTTGCTGAACGGCAAGCGTGCCACCGCGCACTGGGGCAACACGGCCGACCTGGCCCGCCGCTACCCGCTCGTCGAGGTCGACGAAGCCGTCCTGTACGTGGACGAGGGTGACGTGCTGACCAGCGCGGGCATGACCGCGGGCATGGACCTGTGCCTGCACCTGGTGCGCAACGACCTCGGCGCGCACGTGGCGAACCAGGTCGCCCGCCGCCTCGTGGTCTCCGCGCACCGGCCGGGCGGACAGGCCCAGTACGTGGACCTGTCCGTGCCCGGCACCGACGACGACAGCCTCGGCCCGGTGATGGAGTGGGCGAGCCAGCACCTCGACCGCCAGCTGACGGTCGACGACATGGCCCGCCAGGCCGGGATGAGCAGCCGCACGTTCTTCCGCCGCCTGCACGCGGCGACCGGCATGACGCCGCTGAAGTGGTTGCTGAACCAGCGCTTGTCGCGGGCGCAGAGCCTGCTCGAGACCACCGACCTGCCGATCGAGCGGATCAGCGAGCACAGCGGTCTCGGCACGGCCGCGAACCTGCGCCGCCACTTCACCTTGCACGTCGGGGTGACGCCCACCGACTACCGGCAGGCGTTCAGCCCGATGCCCAAGGTTCGACGGCGCTGAGCACGCGCCCTTCATCGCGAACTCGCGCTCCGGCATGACTCAGGCCTCGAGCGGGCCTTCGACGGCGTACGGGTTGTCGACCACGTAGCGCCAGTTGCCGTCCTCGCACCGACGCAGCACGTCCACCGCGACACCGGCGAGCTTCTCCGGCTCGCCGTCCTCGCCGATGGTGTCCATCGTCCACTCCACGATCAGCATCGCGGTGTCACCGACGACGAGCTGCTCGCGCACGGTGGCGTCGACCTGCGGCTTGCGGGTGGCGAGGAAGTTGCGGACGTACTCGCGGCGTTCCTCGCCGTAGAGCGGCCGGCCCACCTCCCAGACGCCGACGGCCTCGTCGACGTACATGGCGTTGACCGCGTCGGCGTCACCGGAGTTGAACGCCTCGCCGAACAGTTCCTGGTGCTTGTCGATGTCGCCGGCAAGTTGCTCAGCCATTGCGTTCGTGCTCCAATGCAGGTGGAAGTTGTTGTGGTGGAAGGATTTCGTCACGGTACCGACGGCCCGACTCGCGCCGGACTCCTCGCGGTAACGCGGGTGGCGAAGACCGGTCTGTTACCGGACCGTGGACCAGTCGGTCTCCGCCACGTACTGGTCGAAGTCCAGCGGCTCACGGCCGAGCGCACGCTGCACACCGTCGGAGAGGTAGCCGCTGCGGCCGTCCGAGACGCTGGCGAGCAGTTCGAGCGCGAACTCTCCGAAACCCGGGGAGAAACCGCGGGTGACGAGGTGCGCCACGTACTCCTGCGGTGAGGCGTCGACCTTGGTGATCTCCCGCCCGGCCGCGGCCGCGATGGCGTCCACGCAGTCGCCGAACGTCATCAGCCGCGGCCCGGACATCGAGTAGATCTCGCCGTCGTGGCCGGGTTCGGTGAGCGCGGCGACCGCGACGGCGGCGATGTCGTCGGCGTGGATGAACGGCTCCAGCCCGGTCCAGTCCGGCAGCACGACCTCGCCCGCCACCACGTCCGGGCGCAGGAACTGGTCCTCGCTGTAGTTCTGCGCGAACCACGACGGCCGCAGGATCGTCCACGCCCCGGCGACGTCGGAGATGGTGCGCTCGGCGCGGAACATGCCGTCGTCGTGCGTCCAGAAGTCGAGCGTGCGCTGGGACAGCAGGACGAACCGGTCGACGCCGTTCTTTGTCGCCAGCGCGGTGAACTCGGCGAGCAGGTCGGCGGCTTGCGCGCCCTGCTCGTCGACGATGTAGACCGCCCGCGTGCCGTCGAGGGCGGTGCCCCAGGTGTCCTGGTCGTGCCAGTCGAACCGGGTGGTGCCGGTCCGGGAGGCGACCTTGGTGGCGTGTCCCTTCGAGGCGAGCTGACGGGCGACCCGGCGGCCGGACTTACCGGTGCCGCCGAGCACCAGGATCGGGTTGTCGGACATGCGTTTCCTCTACTTCGCGGCCGCGAACACGGCGGCCTGGATCTCGGGGGTGGCGAGTGCTTCCGGCGGGTCGACCAGGAACACGACGCGGGCGTAGGCGACGAGCAGCGAGGGGTCGTGCACGGCGGCTTCGAGCAGTTGCTCGACGTACGCGTGCTCCTCCAGCAGTTCCGGCGTGCGTTCGCCTTCCACGCCGGGGAACGCGAGGTCCGCGCCGATCGTCATGTCCCACACGTGGTCCACGGCGCGGCCGGCCAGATCGGCGAGGTACTCGGTGCCCACCGGGCCGCCCTCGCGGCCGATGTGGTCGCGCAGCACCGTGGCGCCGAGCGCGGCGACGGTCATGCCTTGGCCGTAAACAGGGTTGAAGCTGCACACCGCGTCGCCGAGCACCAGCAGGCCGTCCGGGAACGACGCCATCCGTTCGTAGCGGCGGCGCAGGTTGGCCGGGAACCGGTAGGACACCGGCGGGCCCATGGGTGCCGTGTCGGCCACCGTGTCGTAGATGTCGGTGGCGGACAACGTCTTCAGGAACGCGAGGAAGCCCTCGGAGTCGCTCGGCGGGTAGTCGCCGAGCATCCCGTACGCGGTGACGAGCGCGCGGCCGCCGTCGATCTTGGCGCAGATCGCGCCACGCGGCTGGTCCGCCGCCGCGACGACGTCGATGGAGATCTCGTCCGGCATCGCGTCCTGCGGCAGCCGGTAGTACTGCGTTGCATACCCGACGGCGATGCGCAGCTCCTCCTGCTCGACCTCCGGGTAGCCGAGCTCCTTCAGCCACGCGGGCAGCCGGGTGCGGCGGCCGGTCGCGTCGACGACCAGATCCGCGGTCAGGTCGTAGGTCCGGCCGTTCGCCGTGACCGCGGCGCCGATGACGGTGCTGTTGTCGTCGGTGAGCAGCTTCTCGATGTCGTGCTGCTCCAGGAACCGCACGTTCGGCAACGCTCGCACGCGGGCCCGGACGCTCTGCTCCAGCAGTGGCCTGCTCATCGACAGCAGCAGCATGTCCGAGTGCGGCTTGGGCATGCCGCGCCCGTTCATCACCCAGCGGACGTTGCCGGTCACGTCACCGGTGACCGCGCCGCCCGCGATCAGCTCGTCGGTGAGACCGGGCAGCAGTTCCTCCATGATGTGCCTGCCGCGCGCCAGCAACGCGTGCACGTGCTGGCCCTGCGGGATGCTCCTGCGCGGGCAGACGTGTTCGCCCACCACACATTCGTGCTCGCTCAGGTCGTCGCGGTCGACGACGACCACGTCGCGGTAGGTGTCCGCGAGCACGCGCGCCGCGAGCAGGCCCGCCATGCTGGCGCCCAGCACGACGGCGCGGTTCCGATCAGCCTTACCCACGGTTCTCGCTCCTCTGGTGTGCTCGTGCGCTCGGGAAGTAGCCCGCGCGCACGAAGAAGTCGACGTACTTCCCGAACAGCTCGCGATCGACCGGCGGACACGCGATCCCGGTGCCCGCCAACGCCTCCTCGGTGCCGGAGACGTCCATCGGCGGGTAGGTCGCCCGGCCGTCGCCGCCGGTCAGCTCCTCGAACGAGTCGAGCAGCGGGGTCATGGCGTTGTCGCGCTCGGACCGGATCAGCTCGCGCCACCGCGGCCACGGCACCTCGTCGAGCTGGTAGCCCATCTCCCGCAGGTGTGCGACGAAGCCGGCGATCGGCTGGTCCTGCTGGTTGAACAGGTGGTAGGTGCCGCCGGATCCCTTGCGCGACAACGTGACGATCGTCGAGCTGACGTAGTCCACCGGCACCATGTGCACGGCCCCGGCGAGGCGGTCGGGCACCTTGCCCGCCTCGATCAGGCCCTTGAGGCTGAGCCAGACGAAGTCCTTGGTCTGGCACGCGCCGGCCCGCTGGTCGCCGGACACCACGTCGACCCGGTAGACCGAGACCGGCAGGCCGCGGTCGCGGGCGAGCTCGATGATCTGCTCGGTGACCCACTTGCTCTGCAGGTAACCGTTGCGCAGCAAGGAGGCTGGGCCGGTCGGATCGTCCGCCCGCACCGGTGTCACGTCCCCGGCCGGCGGCGCGAACACGCCGGTGGTGGACACGTGGTGCACCGGGACGGTCCGGTGCCGGGCGGCCATCCTCAGCACCTCGACGGTGCCGTTCACGTTGCCCTGCTTGAGCTCTGTGTAGGGACGGATCCAGCTGACGGTCGCGCCGGCGTGGTAGATGACGTCCACGCGCCGCGCGAGGTCGTCGAACTGCTCCTCGGTCAAGCCGAGCCGGGGCCGGGTGAGGTCACCCACGACGACGTCGACGCGGCTGAGGTCGGCGTCCACCTCGTACCACCTGAGGTTGTCCTTCAGCCGCCTGCGGGCGTCGGCCTGGTCGCGGCCGCGCACGAGGCACGTGACGCGGGCATCGGTCCGGTCGAGCACGTCGCGCAGCAGGAACGCGCCGAGGAACCCGGTGGCACCGGTCACGAACGCTTCCCGGGCCTCGGCGGCGGTGTGGCTGACGTGCTCGGCCCGCCGGATGTCGCCGGGCAGCACGACCTCGGCCGGGAAGTCCACGACGGACTGCGTTTCCGGTTTGTCGAACAGGTCCGCGCAGAGGTGCTTGGTGAGCGCGGCGGGCGTGGGGTGCTCGAACACCACGGACGGCGCGAGCCGCAGACTGGTCGCGGCGGCGAGCCGGTTGCGCAGCTCGACCGAGATGAGCGAGTCGAAGCCGAGGTCCGCGAACAGCTGGTCCTGGCCGATCGCGGAGGCGTCGGGATGGCCGAGCACGAGTGCCACCTCGGCGCGCACGAAGTCCGCCACGACCTCGTGCTGCCGTTCCGGCGGCAGTCCGTGCAGTCGCTGCGCCAGCGACTCGGCCTGCTCGCCTTGTTCCCTGGCCGCGTCCCGGCGGTCCGTCGTCGGCGCCAGCCTGGTGAACATCAGCGGCACCTGGCCGGGACGGGACCGCAACGCGGCCACGTCGATCGGCGTCGCCACCACCGCGGCGTGCGGTTCGCGCAGCGCGGCGTCGAGCAGACGGGGACCGGCTTCCTCGGTGACCGGTAGCAGTCCCGTGCGGGCGATGCGCTTGCGGTCGGCGTCGCTGAGATGCCCGCCCATGCCGTGTTCGGGCGTCCACAACCCCCACGCGACCGAGGTGGCCGGCAGGCCGTTCGCCCGGCGGTGCCCGGCCAGCGCGTCGAGGAACGTGTTGGCGGCGGCGTAGTTCGACTGGCCGGACCCGCCCAGCACCCCGGCGATCGACGAGAACAGCACGAACGCCGACAGGTCGAGGTGCCGTGTCAGCTCGTGCAGGTGCCACGCCGCGTCGACCTTGGGCTTGAGCACCTTGACGAGCCGCTCTCGGTCGAGCGTGGTGATCAGGCCGTCGTCCAGCACACCGGCCGTGTGCACGACGCCGGTGAGCGGGTACGCCGCCGGGATGGCCGCCAGCACCGCGGCCAGCGCGTCCCGATCGGCGGTGTCGCACGCGGTGACGGAGACCTTCGCGCCGAGGCCCGCAAGCTCCTCGGCCAGTTCAGCGGCACCGGAGGCGTCCGGTCCGCGCCGGCTGACCAGCACCAGGTTTCGCACGCCGTGCTCCCGCACCAGGTAGCGGGCGAACAACGCGCCGAGCGCGCCGGTGCCGCCGGTGACGAGGACCGTGCCGTCGGCGTGCCAGGGCCGGGTCTCGGACTCGGCGGGCGTGCTGCGGACGAGCCGCGGCACGTGCACCTTGCCCTGGCGCACCGCGACCTGCGGCTCACCGGAGGCGAGCACGGACGGCAGCGCGAGCAGCGACGCGGGGTCGTCGTCCAGGTCGGCGAGCACGATCCGGCCGGGCATCTCGGACTGGGCCGAGCGCAGCAGGCCCCAGACGGACGCGGCGATGAGGTCGGGATCACCGGTGGCGACGTTCTTGGTCACCACCACCAGCGGCACGTCCTCCACGCGGTCGTCGGCGCACCACGCGTGGACCAGGGCGAGCACCTGTTCGAGCGCGGCCTGGACGCGGGCCGGGACGTCGCCGCCCGGTTCGAAGAGGAACGGCGCGATCAGGGCGTCGAACGCGAGGTTGGAGCCCAGTGCGGCGTCGGCGTCCTCGAAGCGGCACACGGCCATGTCGGAGCCGGTCGTGTTGTTGAGGGAGAAGGAACAACTCGTGGCAACGGGAGCCGAGCTCGTGCCCGCCACCGGTCCGGCTGCGGGAAGTGATCCGTTGCCGGTGTCGAGAATCGCGAACGAGTGGTGCGCGATACGGCGTGGCGTCGCGATCGGCGTCCAGTCGATGCGGAACAACGAGTCGTGCGGCCGTGACCGGGCCGCGTCGATCTCGGCCCTGCTGACCACGCGCGGTGTCGCGGACGCGGAGGCCACCGGGCGGCCGGCCTCGTCGGCCACGCGCACGGTCAGCGTGCCGTCCGGTTCCGGGCTGAACCGCACGCGAACTGCTACCGCACCGGTCGCGTGCAGGCGAACTCCCTGCCAGCGCACGATCTCCGGCAGCCCGGCCGCGGCGACGGCGCTGTCCAGCAACGCGGGGTGCAGCCCGTAGCCGTCCACTTCGGACACCGCGGCCTCGGCGAACAGCTCACAACCCTGCCGCCACACGCCCTCGCCCACCTGCTCCGCGGCGGGCGGCCATTCGCTGAGGTCGAACGGTTCGTCGTCCACCAGCGAGCCGAGGTGCCCGCGGGCGCACTCCGTCCACACCGGATGGTCGCCCAGCGCGGCGGTGTGCACTGTGAACGGACGCCGGCCCGCGGCGTCGAGTGCGCCGACGGTCAGCTGGATGCGGGCGGGCAGTGCGATCGGGCGGGACACAGCCATGTCGTCCACGACCGCACTGCCCAGCTCGTCACCCGCGCGGATCACCAGGTCGAGCAAGGCGGACGCGGGTAGTACCGGGGAGCCGAACCGCTGGTGGCCGGCGCGGGAGGGCAGCTCGCCGCTGAACACCGTCTCGTCGCGGCCCGCGACCTGCAACACGGTGTCCAGCAGCGGATGGATGCCCGCGACCGGCCGGGTGGCGCTGGGCTCGAGCCAGAAGCGCTTGTGCTGGAAGGCATAGGTGGGCACGTCGACACGGCCGGCCGCACCGAAGAACGCGGACCAGCCCACGGCCGCGCCGCAGGCCCACAGCCGGCCCAGCGCGGTGACGGCCTCGCGCACCTCGTCGGTGCCGCGCACCGCGGGCACGGCGGTGAAACCGAGGTCCTGCACCGCCGCGGTGAGCACCCCGGCCGGGCCGAGCTCCAGCGTGGCGGTCACCTGCAACGCGGCCAGACCCGTTGCGGCGGCGTGGAAGCGCACCGGCTGACGCACCTGGTCCACCCAGTACGACGGCGAGGCCAGGTCGTCGGCGGCGATCCGGCCGGTGACCGTCGAGAAGATCGGGAGCCGTGGCGGGTTCAGCGTCACGCTCGCCACGACGCGTTCGAACTCGGCCAGCATCGGCGTCATCAGCGGCGAGTGGAACGCGTGGCTCACCGTCAGCCGCTTGGTGGACCGGCCCCACGACCGCACCGTCGCGGCCACCGACGTGACCACGTCCTCGGCGCCGGACACGACGACTGCCATCGGGCCGTTCACCGCGGCGATGCCGGCATCACCGTGCAGCAGCGGCGCGACCTCGTCCTCGGTGGCCTGCACCGCGATCATCGCGCCACCGGTGGGGAGCGCCTGCATGAGCCGGCCGCGCGCGACCACCACCCGTGCGGCGTCGGCCAGTGACAGGACTTCGGCCACGTGCGCGGCGGCCAGTTCGCCGATGGAGTGGCCGGCGAGGTAGTCCGGCCGCACACCCCACGACTCGAACAACCGGAAGAGCGCGACCTCCACCGCGAACAGCGCGGGCTGCGCGAACCCGGTCTGGTCCAGCTCGTCGCCGGCGGCGATCACGTCGCGCAGCGACCGGCCGAGCAACGGGTCGACGTGCGCGCACACCTCGTCGAACGCCGCCGCGAACGCCGGGAACGCGCGGTGCAGCGCCAGCCCCATGCCGGCGCGCTGGGCACCCTGCCCGGTGAACAGGAACGCGAGCTTGCCCTCGCGCGGCCGCACCGAGTCCTCGACCGCGCGCAACGCGGCCACCAAGGCCTCGCGGTCCGCACCCACCACCACGGCGCGGTGGTCGAGCGCGGCCCGGGTGGTCAACGAGAACCCGGTGTCCACATCGGACACGTCGAGCTGCTTTTCCAGGAACGAAGCCAGCCGGCGTGCTTGGGCCCGCAACGCGCCCGCCGTCTTCGCCGACAGCGCCAACGGCACAACTGGCAGCACCGGGGAGACGGGCTCGGCGGCGACCGGCGCCTGCTCCAGGATCACGTGCGCGTTCGTGCCGCTGACACCGAACGCGGACACCGCCGCCCGGCGCGGCCGGTTCGTCTCCGGCCACGGCCGTGCCTCGCGGAGCAGCGACACGGCACCGGACTCCCAGTCGACGAGCGGCGTCGGCGAGTCCACGTGCAGGGTCTTCGGCAGCACACCGTGCCGGATCGCCTGGATCATCTTGATCACGCCGCCGACACCCGCCGCCGCGACCGAGTGGCCGATGTTGGACTTCAGCGAGCCCAGGTGCAGCGGCCCGGAAGAATTGGATCCAGTGCGGTCCCGGCCGTAGGTGGCGAGCAGCGCCTGCGCCTCGATCGGGTCGCCGAGCCGGGTGCCGGTGCCGTGCGCCTCCACGGCGTCCACATCGGACGGACTGAGCCGGGCGGCGGCCAGCGCCTGCCGGATCACCCGCTCCTGGGCCTTGCCGCTGGGCGCGGTGAGGCCGTTGGACGCGCCGTCCTGGTTCACCGCCGACGACCGCAGCACGGCCAGCACGCGGTTGCCGTCGCGCTGGGCGTCGGAGAGCTTCTGCAGCAACAGCAGCCCGACGCCCTCCGACCAGCTCGTGCCGTCGGCGGCCGCCGCGAAGGACTTGCACCGTCCGTCCGGGGCGAGGCCGCGCTGGCGGGAGAAGTCGACGAACCCGCCGGGGGTGCTGCTGATCGTCACGCCACCGGCGAGCGCCATCCGCGTCTCGCCGGCCAGCACGGACTGCGCGGCGAGGTGCAGTGCCACCAGCGACGACGAGCACGCCGTGTCGACGGTGATCGACGGACCCTCGAAACCGAACGAGTACGACACCCGGCCGGACGCGACCGCACCGAGCTTCCCGGTGAGCAGGTAACCCTCCAGCTCGGCCGGGCCGTCCAGCCCGAGGTAGGTCTGCTCGACCGCGCCCACGAACACGCCGACGTCGGTCCCGCGCAACGACGTCGGGTCGATGCCGGCGTGCTCGAGCGTCTCCCACGCGGTCTCCAGCAGCACGCGCTGCTGCGGGTCCATCGAGAGCGCCTCGCGGGGTGAGATCCCGAAGAACTCGGCGTCGAAGTCGCCCGCGCCGTCGAGGAACCCGCCCTCCCGGGTGTAGGAGGTGCCGGGTGTGTCCGGGTCGGCGTCGAACAACGCGTCGAGGTCCCAGCCCCGGTCGGCCGGGAACTCGCTGATCGCGTCCCGGCCTTCGGCGACCAGCCGCCACAGGTCGTCGGCTGTCCGCACGCCACCGGGGTACCGGCAGGCCATGCCGACGATCGCGATCGGCTCGGTGCGGCCCGACTCGAGCTCCGCGATGCGCCCGCGCGCCTTCTTCAAGTCGGCCGTGACCCACTTCAGGTACTCGGCCAGCTTCTTCTCATCCGCCATGAGAGCAACTCACATCTTCTTCGGTGGGTCTTCAGGTCTTCGCGCGGCCGAGCTCGTTGTCGATGAAGTCGAGCAACTCGTCGGTGGAGTCGAACTCGTCCGCCGGTTCGGCGGGCACCGGGTCCGCGGGTGTCGTGCCCCACGTGTCCAGCCAGCGCGACAGGATCGTCTGCAGCCGCACGGTCACGTGCTCGCCGTCGACCTCGCTGCCCGCCGCGGCCAGCGCCGCCTCGAGCTGGTCCAGCTCGGCCAGCACGGGGGAGGGTTGACCGGCACCGTCGAGGCCCGCCACCTCGAACTCGGTCAGCAGGAAGTCGGTCAGCCCCGCGCACGTCGGGTGATCGAACACGACGGTCACCGGCATCTTCAGTCCGGTCACCGCACCGAGCCGGTTGCGCAGCTCGACCCCGGTGAGCGAGTCGAACCCGAGCTCGCGGAACGGTTTCCGCTCGTCCAGCTCGACGCCCTCGCGCAGCCGCAGCACGCCCGCGACCTCGGTGCGGACCAGGTCGAGCACGAACGCGTGCTGCTCCTCGCCTGTCATCCCGGCGAGCTGGTCGGCCACCGAGACCGGTGTCGTTCTTCCTGGCAGCAGCTGTGTTGCCGCGGCGAGCACGGGCCCCGCTGTCATCGTCTGCTCCAGCCAGTACCGCTCGCGCTGGAACGGGTAGGTCGGCAGGTCGGTCACGCGCGCACCCGTGCCGGCGAAGAACGCTTGCCAGTCAACGGGAACACCGCGCATGTGCAGCTGGGCCAGCGCCGTCACGAGCGTCTGCGTCTCGGAGTGGCCGGTGCGCATCGCGGGCACGGCGAGCACGCGGTCGGTGATCGTCGCGGCGAGCGCGGCGAGCACACCGTCAGGCCCCAGCTCCAGCAACGTGCTGACGCCTTCGCGTTCCAGGGTCCGCACGGCGTCGACGAACCGCACCGGCCGGCGCAGCTGGTCGACCCAGTAGTCGGGGGAGGTCCAGCGGTCGCCGTTCTCGACCTCGCCGGTCACCGTCGACACGACCCGGATCCGCGGCCGGTGGAACGTGAGACCGCGGGCGATCTCGCGGAACTCCGGCAGGATCGGGTCCATCTGCGGCGAGTGCGAAGCCGCGCTGATCGGCAGTCGCTTGGTGGCGCGGCCGCGTTCCCGCCACAGCGCGGCCACGGCGAGCACCGGCTCCTCGTCACCGGAGACGACGATGGAGTTGGGGCCGTTGATGGTGCCGATGACCGCTCGGCCGCCTACGTCCAAAGTGGACAGGATCTCTTCTTCGGTGGCCTGCACCGCGACCATCGCGCCGCCCTCGGGCAGCGACCGCATCAACCGGCCGCGCGCGGTGACGAGCGTCGCCGCGTCGGGCAGCGACAGCACGCCGGCGCAGTAGGCGGCGATCAGCTCACCGGTCGAGTGGCCGACCAGGAAGTCCGGCCGCACGCCCCACGACTCCAGCAGCCGGAACAACGCCACCCCGACCGCGAACAGCGCGGGTAGCAGGTAGTTGATCCGGTCGAGCTCCTCGCCGGTGGCGATGACCTCGCGCAGCGGCCGCGGCAGGTGCGGGTCGAGCTGGTCGCAGACCTCGTCGAACGCCCGCGCGAACGCCGGGAACGCCTCCCGCAGCTGCTTGGCCATGTCGATGCGCTGGGCGCCGCCGCCGGTGAACATGTAGCCGGTGAGGCCGCTTTCCCTCGTGCCGCGCACGACACCGGGACCGCCGGCCGCGACCTCGACGAGGCCCTCCAGCAGCTCGTCGCGCGTCGCCGCGGTGACCACGCACTGCTCGGCCAGCGCCGCGCGGGTCGTGAGCAGGGAGTGCGCCACGTCGAGGTGGTTCGTGCCGCCACCGGACAGCAGTGCCAGCAGGTCGCGGGCCTGGTCCTGCAACGCGTCCGTGGACTTCGCCGACAGCACGAACGGCACGGTGGGCAGCTGCGCGGCCGGTGCCTGTTCCCCGGCGGCTTCGGCGGCAGGCGCTTCCTCGATGATCACGTGCGCGTTCGTGCCGCTGAACCCGAACGACGACACGGCGGCCCGGCGCGGCCGGTCCGCGCGCGGCCACGGCCTGGCCTCGGTGAGCAGCGACAGCGCGCTGGTGTCCCAGTCGACGTGTGACGTCGGGTGGTCGGCGTGCAGGGTGCGGGGCAGCATCCCGTTGTGCATCGCCTGCACCATCTTGATGATGCCGCCGACGCCGGCCGCCGCCTGCGTGTGGCCGATGTTGGACTTCAGCGAACCCAGGTACAGCGGGTTCTGGCGGTCGACACCGTAGGTCGCTTCCAGCGCCTGCACCTCGATGGGGTCTCCGAGCGGCGTGCCGGTGCCGTGCGCCTCGATCACGTCGACGTCCTCAGTGGACAGACGGGCGTGTTCGAGTGCCTGGCGGATCACGCGTTCCTGCGCCGGTCCGTTCGGTGCGGACAGGCCGTTGGACGCGCCGTCCTGGTTGATCGCGGAACCGCGCACGACGGCGAGCACCTGGTGGCCGTTGCGCTGCGCGTCGGACAACCGTTCCAGCAGCAGCAGGCCGACGCCCTCCGCCCAGCCGGTGCCGTCCGCGCCCTCGGCGAACGACTTGCAGCGGCCGTCCGGCGCGAGGCCGCGCAGCCGGGAGAACTCGACGAACGACCCCGGTGTCGACATCACCGTCACGCCACCGGCCAGCGCGAGCTCGCACTCGCCGCGCCGCAGCGCAGTGGCCGCCAGGTGCAGTGCGACCAGGGACGACGAGCAGGCGGTGTCGACGGTGACCGCCGGTCCCTCCAGGCCGAAGGTGTAGGCGAGCCGGCCGGAGGCGACGCTGCCCGCGCTGCCCGCGTAGAGGTAGCCCTCGAACCCGTGCGGCGGCAGGTGCGGCCGCGAGCCGTAGTCGTTGTACATCGCGCCGACGAACACGCCTGTTCCGCTGCCGCGCAACGACTCCGGCTTGATGCGGGCGCGTTCGAACGACTCCCAGGCCGCCTCCAGCAGCAGCCGCTGCTGCGGGTCGGTGGCGAGAGCCTCCCGCGGTGACATGCCGAAGAACTCCGCGTCGAACTGGTCGGCCTCGTGCAGGAAACCGCCGTGGCGCGCATAGGACTTGCCCACCGCGTCCGGGTCCGGGTCGTAGAGCTCCTCGGTGTTCCAGCCGCGCTGGTCCGGGAACGGCGACACCGCGTCGACCTCGTCGGCCACGAGCTGCCACAGTTGTTCGGGCGAGCTGACGCCACCGGGGTAGCGGCAGGACATGGCGACGATCGCGATGGGCTCGTAGTCCTTCTCCTCGACCTCGCGCAGCCTCTTGCGGGTGGCGCGGGCGTCGGCGACAGCACGCTTGAGGTACTGGCGGAGCTGGGCTTCGTCTGTGTTCGCGGCTGTGTTCACGTCTGTCTCCGGGTGCGGTCAGTCGAGCTCGTCGACGAGAGCGAAGAGGTCTTCGTCGCTCGCGTCGTCGAGGTCTTCGGTGGCGGGGGAGGCGAGGTCGAGCAACGCGCGCAGCTCGGCCACGATCCGGTCGCGTTCCGTGTCGTCGTCGAGTGCCGCCGGCAGCACGCGCTTGAGCTCGGCGAGGCCGGTCAGCACCGGGTTCGGCGGTGTGGCGGGAGTCGTGTCGAACCGGGTGAGCAGGTGGCCGGCCAGCGCGGCCGGGCTGGGGTGGTCGAACACGACCGAGACGGCCAGCTTGAGCCCGGTGGCGTTGTTCAGCTCGTTGCGCAGCTCCACGCTGGTGAGCGAGTCGAACCCGAGCGAGCGGAACGCGCTGTCCGGGTCGACCGCGGTGTGGTCGGCGTGGCCGAGCACACCGGCGGTCTTGGTCCGCACGATCGTGGTGAGCAGGTGCAGCTGTTCCGGTTCGGTCAGGCCCGCGAGCCGTTGTGGCAGCGGCACTTCCCTGGTGACCGCCTGGGTTCGCGCGGGCACCAGGCCGTGCAGCGGCGCCGGTAGCCGCCCGGCCGCACCGAGAGCTGTGGTGTTGATCCGGCTCAGCGCGACCAGCGGCTGTTCGAGCGCGAGTGCCGCGTCGAACATCGCCACACCGTCGGCGTTGGTGATCGGCCGCAGTCCCAGCTTCGTCAGCCTGCGCAGGTCGGTGCCGTCGAGGTGGGTGCTGAGCGCGCTCGCCTCCGACCACAGCCCCCAGGCCAGCGAGTGCGCCGGCAGGCCGTTGCGCCGGCGGTGCTGGGCCAGCGCGTCCAGGAACGTGTTGGCCGCCGCGTAGTTCGCCTGGCCCGCGGTGCCGAGGACACCGGCGATCGACGAGTACATGACGAACGCGTCGAGGTCGAGGTCCTTGGTCAGGTCGTGCAGGTGCCACGCGCCGTCGATCTTCGGTTTGACGACCGCGTCGAGCTGCTGCGGGGTGAGGGTGGCCAGCGTGGCGTCGTCGGTGATGCCCGCGGTGTGGACGACGGCCTTGAGCGGGTGCTCCAGGTTGGCGATCACCTTGGCGAGCGCTTCGCGGTCGGCCGCGTCGGCGGCGACCACCTGCGCGCCGAGTTCCTCGATGAGCTCGGCCGCGCCGGGGGAGTCGGGACCGCGCCTGCTGAGCAGGACGAGGTGAGTGGCTCCCTGCGCCGCGAGATGGCGGGCCAGCATCGACCCCAGTGCACCTGTGCCGCCGGTGATCAGCACCGTGCCGGTGCTCCAGTCCGGAGTGGACGCGGTGCCCGGTGCGGTCGCGGTGAGGCGGGGCACGCGGACCTCGCCCCGCCGGATCAGCAGCTGGGACTCGCCGGACCCGATCGCGGCGCTGAGGATCTCCGCACTGCTCGGGTGGTCGTCGGTGTCGATCAGGACGAAGCGGTCCTGTTGTTCGGCCTGAGCTGAGCGCAGCAGGCCCCACACGCCGGCGTGGACGAGGTCGGTGACGTCGTCGCCCGCCGCGCCGTGGGTGAGGACGACGAGCTTGCGGTCGTCGGTGTGGGCCTTGACCTTGTCCAGCACCGCGTGCAGCGCTTCCCGTGCTTGTGCCGGCACGTCGTCGTGCTCGGTCGTCAGCGACAAGATCTCGACGTCGGCTGTCTCGGTGGGCTCGACCTCGATCGGTTGCCAGTGCACGCCGAACAGCGCGTCGGTGACGTCCTTGCGCGGCAGGTCGTTGGCGGACAACGGCCGCAGCTGCAGCTCCTCGATGCTCGCGACCGGCGTGCCCTCGTCGTCGGTGAGGTGCAACGTCGCGACGAGCGTGTTGTCGTCGGACTGCGTGACCGTGATCCGGACCTGCAACGTGTCGACGCGCCTGTTCGGCACCGTGATGCCGGACCAGGCGAACGGCACCATCGGCGTGGTCGTCAAGTCCGTCACCGCCGGCAGCAACGGGTGCAGTGCCGCGTCCAGGAGTGCCGGATGCAGCACGAAACCCGTGCCGCGCAGCTCGTCCGGCAGCGCGACCTCGGCTCGCAGGTCGTTGCCCTGCCGTTCGATCCGGTGCAGGTTGCGGAACGCGGGGCCGTACTCGAAGTCCTGCTCCGCCAGCCGGTCGTAGGCGCCGGTCAGGTCGATCTCGGTGCCGGTGAACGCCTGCGCGGCCGCGGGTTCAGGTGCCTCCGGGCTGAGCGAACCGGTGGCGTGCTTGGTCCACGTGTCAGAAGTGCGCGAGTGGATGGTGATCGAGCGCCTGCCGTTGTCCGCCGCGCCGACGGTGACCTGGATCCGCACGTCGTCGGCGATGACGAGTGGTGCGGCCAGTGTCAGGTCGTTGATCAGGCCGCAGCCGACCTGCTGGGCCGCGTGCAGCGCCATGTCCACGAACGCCGTTCCCGGCAGCAGCGGGGTGCCCAGCACGACGTGTTCGGCCAGCCACGGCTGGGACAACGCGCCCGTGAGAACCGCCGTGCCGTCCGCGAGCTCGACAGCGTTGCCGAGCAACGGGTGGCTGCTGGTGTCGGTGCCGCTGGCGCCCGCGGCGAGCCAGTAGCGCTCGCGCTGGAAGGCGTAGCCGGGCAAGGTGATCCGGCGCGCGCCGGGGTAGACCTCGGCCCAGTCGAGCCTGCCGCGCAGGCCGAGCGTGGCCATCGCGACGCCTGCGGTGAGCGGTTCTTCCCGGCCTGCGCGCAGCATCGGCGCGATCGACCCCGCCGGGTCTTCGAGGCAGTTCTCGACCAGTGCGGAGAGGACGCCGTCAGGGCCGAGTTCCAGGTACTCGGTGACGCCTGCCTGCTCCAGACTGTGCACGGCGTCGGCGAACCGCACCGCCTCGCGCACCTGCCGGACCCAGTATTCGGCCGTGCACAGGCCTTCGCCGATGTCCTCGCCGGTCACGGTGGAGATGATCGGAATCTGCGGCTCGTGGAACGTCACGCCGCGTGCCACCTCGGCGAACGCTTCGAGCATGCCGTCCATGCGGTGCGAGTGAAACGCGTGCGACACGGTGAGCCGCTTGACCTTGCGGCCCTGCTTGCGCCAGTGCGCCTCCAACTGGTCGACGCCGTCCTCGTCACCGGACACCACGACCGACCGCGGGCCGTTGATCGCCGCGAGGCTGACCCGGTCCGGCAGTTCGACCTCGGCCTCGGTAGCCTCGATCGCGAGCATCGCGCCGCCCTCCGGCAACGCCTGCATGAGCGCGCCGCGAGCGCGGACCAGCGCGCAGGCGTCGGCCAGCGACAGCACGCCGGCCACGTGCGCGGCGGCGAACTCGCCGATCGAGTGGCCGACCAGGTAGTCCGGCCGCACACCCCACGACTCGGCCAGCCGGTACAGCGCGACCTCGACCGCGAACAGCGCGGGCTGCGCGAACTCGGTGCGGTTCAAGCGTTCCGCGTCGGCGAGGACGTCGGTGAGCGGCAGGTCGAAGTGCGCGACCACCTCGTCGAACGCGGCGGCGAACACCGGAGCCGCCTCGCGCAGCTGTTCGCCCATGCCGGCCCGCTGGCTGCCCTGTCCGGTGAACAGGGCCGCGAGCTTGCCGGTGGGAGAGCTGCCGGTGCGCACCACGTGTGGCGTGGTCTCGTTGCGGGACAACGCGTCGAGTGCTGCGAGCAGTTCGGCGCGGTGCTGTCCGACGACGGCCGCGCGCTGTTCGTGCCGCGTCCGGCCGACGCCCAGCGAGTACGCGGTGTCCACAAGGGACTGATGTGGCACGTTCCGCAGCCTGGTTGCCTGTTCCTGCAACGCTTCCGGGGACTTCGCCGACAACGGCCAGGCGATGATGCCCGCCTCGGGCGCCTCGGGTGCCTCGGCGAGTTCGGTGCCCGGCTGCTCGATGATCACGTGCGCGTTGGTGCCGCTGATGCCGAACGACGACACGGCGGCGCGGCGCGGCCGTCCGGTCTCCGGCCACGGCTGCTCCTCGGTGAGCAGCGAGACCGCGCCGGCCGTCCAGTCCACGTGCGGCGTCGGCTCGCTGACGTGCAGCGTGCGCGGCAGTACCCCGTGCTGGATGGCCTGGATCATCTTGATCACGCCGCCGACGCCGGCCGCGGCCTGGGCGTGGCCGATGTT
>NZ_JBEXPJ010000172.1:0-18438 GCF_040611995.1 Lentzea sp. NPDC006480 | reverse complement strand
GGTGCCGTCGACCCACCGCACGTCACCGAGAGACTCCATCAGCCTGCGGTAGGTGCGGATCGGGAAGACGGTGTTTCAGGTCATGTTCTCCGCCCAGTACTGCGCGCACAGCATGCTGGAGCAGATCCGGCCCTCGCCGTTGACCGTGCGGTGCTTGCGGATCTGCTTGCCGCACACCATGCACTCGTCCTTGCCCGCCTGCTCCGGGATGCCACCGGTCATCCACGCCACCGTGTGCGCCGCCACCTTCTTGTGGTCCAGCCACTTGATGTTCTTCATCGTCCCCGACCTCCGTGGTCTCGCTCGGTCTCGCCCGCCCTGCCTGGCAATGATCATTTTCCCGGTTGTGCAGGCGTGGGAAAGGGGTGCGCGCGGACATCACCAGGTCGTGCGACGAACGCTCACGTCCGTCCATTCGGGTGGCTCCGGCCGGTGAGAGTCGTACCGCCGATCGAGTGAGATCGGGTGGCTTTCGTTTCTGCGAAAGGGTTTTTCCATCCGGGATGGACACAGACGGTCAAGCGGCCAAACGCGTGAGGCTGGAAAACTGCCGCTTACTCAGCGAGACTTTTCGTTGCTCCGCATGGCCCATCAGACTAGCCCGGCGATCAGCCACTGTGGACAGAACGGCTGACCATTGTGGACAGCTTCCCCCAGACGTGGGAACGTTGTCGTTGTGTCAGACCTGAATGCGACCGCAGCCGCCCTGCTCGGGCTGCTGCACGACGGACCCAAGACCGGTGGCCAGTTGGTGGCGGAGGCAGGAGACCGCTTCGGCGCGTTCTTCAGCGTGACCCGCTCCCAGGTGTACCGCGAGCTGCCCGCGCTGGCTGACCAGGGCCTGCTGCGCCTCGGCAAGCAAGGACCGCGGTCGAGCCAGCAGTACGTGCTGACGGCGGCGGGCAAGAAGGCCTTCAAGAACTGGCTGCTGTCCGAGCCCGGCCCGGACCACCTGCGCAGCCCGCTCATCCTGCGCCTGGTGCACGCCGGCTCGCTGACCGCGAAGCAGCGCGAGTCCCTGATCACGACCGCGCGCTCCGCGTACGGTCAGGAGCAGGAGACCGCGAAGAGCGCGGCCAAGACGGCGGAGGACCCCTACGCCAAGGCGGTGGCCGAGTTCGGTCTCGCTCATGCGAAGGCCGTTCTCAAGCTGCTCGACGCGATTCCGACCGCGTAGAAGAGAGCGCCAGCAAGCACCGGTCGCGACGGACGACCGGTGCTGGCGTAATCTTTTTGCGTGAACCCGGACGTCGAAGCAGACATCAAGGACCTCTCCGCCACTCTGTCGAGCATCGAGGCGGTGATGGACCTCGACGGGTTGCGCGCCGCGGTTGCGGATCTGGAGGAGCAGGCTGCGAAGCCGGACCTCTGGAACGACCAGGAGAAGGCGCAGAAGGTCACCAGCCAGCTCTCCCACAAGCAGGGTGAGCTGCGCCGCGTCACCGGACTGCGCGACCGCCTGGACGACCTCCCCCTGCTCTACGAGCTCGCGGAGGAAGCCGACGACGCGGACGCGCTGGCCGACGCGGACAACGAGCGGGTGAAGCTGCGCGGCGAGATCGCCGGTCTCGAAGTGCGCACGCTGCTGTCCGGCGAGTACGACGAGCGCAACGCGCTGATCACCATCCGCGCCGAGGCCGGTGGCGTCGACGCCGCGGACTTCGCCGAGATGCTGCTGCGCATGTACTCGCGCTGGGCCGAGCGCCACAACTACGGCGTCGAGGTCTTCGACACCTCCTACGCGGAAGAGGCGGGCATCAAGTCCGCGACGTTCCGCATCTCCGCTCCGTACGCCTACGGCACGCTGAGCGTCGAGCAGGGCACGCACCGGCTCGTGCGCATCTCGCCGTTCGACAACCAGGGTCGCCGCCAGACGTCGTTCGCCGGCGTCGAGGTCGTGCCCGTCGTCGAGCAGACCGACCACGTCGAGATCGACGAGAAGGACCTGCGCGTCGACGTCTATCGCTCGTCCGGTCCCGGCGGCCAGGGCGTCAACACGACCGACTCGGCGGTGCGCCTCACGCACATCCCGACCGGCATCGTGGTGTCCTGCCAGAACGAGCGCTCGCAGCTGCAGAACAAGGCCACGGCCATGAACGTGCTGCAGGCCAAGCTGCTCGAGCGCCGCCGGCAGGAGGAGCAGGCGAAGATGGACGCGCTGAAGGACTCCGGCTCCAGCTGGGGCAACCAGATGCGCTCCTACGTGCTGCACCCGTACCAGATGGTCAAGGACCTGCGGACCGAGCACGAGGTCGGCAACCCGTCGGCGGTGCTGGACGGGGAGATCGACGACTTCCTGGAGGCCGGCATCCGGTGGCGCAAGCAGTCCCAGCAGGACTAGCGGTCATCACACCGGGGGAGTTCCGCGCGCTGTGCTTCGAGGCGGCGCGCCGCACCGGCGGTGAGGTCACGCGGTGGTCGGTGCCGGAGGTCACGCCGAACTTCCACGAGGTGCACCTCGGCCACGTCGACCACCGCGGCACGGTCGTGGTGCTGTGGACGCCGGAGGGTGACGTGGCGCTCACCGCTTCGGCGGAACCGCTGCCGCCGATCGAGTTCGTCGACGACGCGGCGCTCATGGCCGTGCTCGCGGAGTTGTCGAGCGACGTCCGGGTGTGGGCGAAAGCGGAGCTGGACAGGCCGTTCACAGCAGCTGAGTGGCCGGGTCTCGACGCTCACGACGTGCGCTACTGGCGTCCGCAACGGGTCGGCGACGTGCTCTTCAACTGGTGGGACTGACCGCCCTTCCGGTGCCGGAAGTTAACCGGAACGGGGGCTTTACCCCGGCCATGGGTAGACTCGCGCCTCGTGATTCGCCTCGAACACGTTTCCAAGGTCTACAAGACCTCTACGCGTCCCGCGCTCGACGACGTGTCCGTCGAGATGGAGAAGGGCGAGTTCGTGTTCCTGATCGGGCCCTCCGGGTCCGGCAAGTCGACCTTCTTGCGCCTGTTGCTGCGCGAAGAGGTGCCGACCAGGGGACGCGTCTACGTCTCCAACTTCGACGTCGCCAAGATGTCCAGGCGCAGGGTCCCCCGCCTGCGGCAGTCCATCGGCTGCGTGTTCCAGGACTTCCGCCTGCTGCCGACGAAGACGGTCGCCGAGAACGTGGCCTTCGCGCTGGAGGTCATCGGCAAGCCCCGCAACACCATCGTCAAGGTGGTGCCCGAGGTGCTGCAGCTGGTGGGCCTCGACGGCAAGGAGGACCGGTTCCCGACCGAGCTGTCCGGTGGTGAGCAGCAGCGTGTCGCGATCGCCCGTGCGTTCGTGAACCGCCCGCTGGTCCTGATCGCCGACGAGCCGACCGGAAACCTGGACCCCGACACGAGCCAGGACATCATGTTGCTGCTGGAGCGGATCAACCGCACCGGCACGACGGTCATCATGGCCACCCACGACCACGGCATCGTCGACTCGATGCGCCGCCGCGTCGTGGAGCTGGCGTACGGCAAGGTCGTCCGTGATGACGCGCGCGGCGTTTACGGCGTTGGCCGTTAAGCGTCCCTAACCCCCGACCCCCAAGGAACCCCGCCCCCGATGCGTACCAGCTTCGTGTTCAGCGAGGTCGTCACCGGACTTCGCCGGAACGTCACGATGACGATCGCGATGATCCTCACGACCGCCATCTCGCTCGGGCTGCTCGGCGGTGGCCTGCTCGTCGTCCGCATGGTCGACAAGATGCAGGCCAACTACGCGGGCAAGCTCGAGGTCTCCGTGCTGCTGACCAACGACGTCAGCGCCAACGACAAGGACTGCACCCAGCAGCCGTGCGCGGGCCTGCGTTCCCAGCTGGAGCAGACCTCCGGCGTCGAGACAGTGGTGTTCCAGAACCGCGACGAGGGCTTCGAGCGCTTCAAGCGGATCTTCGAGGCCCAGCCCGAGCTGCTCAAGCTCGCGCGGCCGGAAGCCATCCCGGCGACCTTCCGCGTCAAGCTGGAGGACCCGGACCGCACCGACGTCATCAAGCAGGCCTTCGAGGGCAAGCCGGGCGTCAAGGGTGTCGACGACCAGGGCAAGTTCCTCGAGCGGTTCTTCGAGGGGCTGAACGGTCTGCGTGACGTCGCCCTGATCCTCGCGCTCATCCAGGCGTTCGCCGCACTGCTGCTGATCTCGAACACCATCCAGGTGTCGGCGTTCACGCGGCGCGTCGAGGTCGGGATCATGCGCCTGGTCGGTGCGACCCGGTGGTACACGCAGCTGCCGTTCCTCATCGAGGCGGTCGTCGCTGGCATCATCGGCGCGGTCTCCGCGGTCGCCGGCCTGGTGCTGTTCAAGGCGTTCTTCCTCGACCGGATCACCAGGAACCTCACCGAGTCGGGCATCATCCCGCCGATCGGGTACCTGGACATCCTCCTGGTCTCGCCGTGGCTGTTCCTGGTCGCGATCGTCATCTCGGCGACGACGGGCTACGTCACCCTGCGTCTCTACGTGCGGCTTTAAGCATTTTGTAGACCAACGTAAAGTTGTCGCCATGGTCAAGGAACGCGGGCAGAAGGTCATCGCGTCGAACCGCAAGGCTCGGCACGACTGGTCCATTCTGGACACCTACGAGGCGGGCATTCAGCTCGTCGGCACCGAGGTGAAGAGCCTGCGCATGGGACGGGCGTCCCTCGTGGACGCCTTCGCCCAGGTCGACGACGGCGAGATCTGGTTGCACGCGCTGCACATCCCGGAGTACGTCGCGGGGACGTGGACGAACCACGAGGTCCGGCGCAAGCGCAAGCTCCTGCTGCACAAGGCGGAGATCGAACGGCTGATCGGCAAGACCAAGGAGTCCGGTCTGTCGCTCGTCCCGCTGCAGATGTACTTCAAGGACGGCTACGTCAAGGTCGAGATCGCCCTCGCGAAGGGCAAGAAGTCCTACGACAAGCGCCAGGACATCGCGAAGCGCGACGCCAACCGCGAGATCGCGAAGGCGCACGGACGGGCCCTGAAGGGTCGCTACTGATGGCTTTGGTGGACATCCACGTCCACTTCATGCCACAGAACGTCCTGGACAAGGTCTGGGCGTACTTCGACCGCGTGCGCGAGTCCGGTGTCGACTGGGTCATCTGGTACCGCACTGACGAGAACGCCCGGCTCACCGCACTGCGGGAGCTGGGCGTTTCCGCGTTCGCACCGCTGGTCTACCCGCACAAGCCGGGCATGGCGCAGTGGCTGAACGAGTGGGTCGCGGACTTCGCTGCTCGGGTCCCGGAGGCTGTCCGGACGGGCACGTTCTACGCCGAACCCGGTGCGGACGTCTACGTGCGCAAGGCTCTCGAAGCCGGTGCGCGGTGCTTCAAGTCGCACGTCCAGGTCGGTGGTTACGACCCGCGGGACGAGCTGCTGGACGGCGTCTGGGGCCAGCTGGCCGAGGCGGGTGTCCCGGTGGTCGCGCACTGCGGCGACGGGCCGTACCCCGGCGAGCACACCGGGCTCGGGGTCTTCGCGGAGGTGTTGAAGCGCCATCCACGACTCACCGCGGTGATCGCGCACGCCGGGATGCCGGACTACTCCAGCGCGTTGGATCTGGTCGAGCGGTACGAGAACGTCCACGTCGACACCACGATGGTCGGCACGCCGTTCAATGAGCGGATGATGCCGTTGCCTGCTGACTGGTCCCAGCGGATCGCCGGGCTGGCGAACCGGGTCGTGCTCGGCAGCGACTTCCCGAACATCCCGTACCCGTACGAGGTGCAGCTCGACGCGATCCGGTCGTGGGGCCTGGACGCCGCCGCCCTGCAGGCGATCCTGCACGACAACGGCGCCCGTCTGCTTCAGCTGTCCAGGTAGGCGAGAACGGCCCGCACGCGCCGGTGCTCCGAGTTCGACGGCTCCAGACCGAGCTTGGCGAAGATGTTGCCGACGTGCTTCTCCACGGCGCCGTCGGACACCACGAGCGTGCCGGCGATGGCCGTGTTGGACAGTCCCTGCGCCATCAGCCCGAGCACCTCGCGTTCGCGCGGCGTCAGCTTGTCGACCGGGCTCTTCTTGCTGCGCACCATGAGCTGCGTGATCACCTCGTGGTCGATGCTCGTGCCGCCATCGGCGACCCTGCGCACCGCGTCGACGAACTCCTTCACGTCCGCGACCCGCTCCTTGAGCAGATAACCGACGCCACTGGCCCCGCCCGCGAGCAGTTCCACGGCGTAGCGCTCCTCGACGTACTGCGAGAGCACCAGCACCGGCAGCCCGGGATAGCGGCGGCGGCACTCGATCGCCGCGCGCAGTCCTTCGTCGGTGAACGTCGGCGGCATCCGCACGTCGACCACGCACAGGTCCGGATTGTGCTCGGTGACCGCGTCCAGCAACCTGTCGCCGTTCTCCACAGCCGCGACGGTCTCGATGCCCTCGTCGGCGAGCAACCGCTGCACGCCCTCCCTCAGCAGCACCGAGTCCTCGGCGATCACCACGCGCACGGCAACTCCGCTCGAATAACGGTCGGCCCACCGGTGGGGCTGACGACGACAACCACACCGTCGATCGTGGCGGCCCGGTCCGCGAGCCCGGCGAGCCCGCCGCCCGGCTTCAGCTCCGCGCCACCCTGACCGTTGTCGGTGACCTCGACCAGCACTCCCGTCTCGACCCGGTTGACCTTGACGGTCGCCCTGGTGGCGTTGGAGTGCTTGGTGATGTTCGTGAGCGCCTCGCCGACGGTGAAGTACGCGGCGCTCTCCACCGCTGTCGGCGGGCGCGGCTCCACGTCGACGTTGAGCTCGACCTCGATCGGCACGCGCGCGGCCAACGCGGACAGTGCCGCGTCGAGACCGCGGTCGCCCAGCACCGACGGGTAGATGCCCCGCGCCAGGTCGCGCAGCTCCCGGATGGCTTCCTTCGCGTCCGCGTGCGCCTCGGCGATCAGCAGCGCCGCGCCCTCGGGATCGGAGTCCATCTTGGACTTCGCCCGGCCCAGCCCCATCGCCACCGCGACGAGTCGTTGCTGCGCGCCGTCGTGCAGGTCGCGTTCGATGCGCCGGCGCTCTGCTTCCGCGGCCTCGACACCACGCGCCCGGCTGGACTGCAGCCGTTCCGCCTCGATCGCCAGCGCGTCCGCCCGCGTCGGCCCGAGCATGGCGCGGGCGAGCTTGCCGTGCACCGAGCCCAGTGACCTGATGCCCACGAGCGCGAACGGGATCAGGGCCAGCCCGATCGCCGTCAGCGGCAGCGCGGAAGCGAACGAGTCGATGGTCCAGAACTCGCCGACGATGATCGCGAACGGCGCCTCGCCGATCCAGAAGGGGACCGCGACGAACGCGCCCACGATCGAGATCATCGCGATGACCGTGGCGAACTCCGTGATGCCGACCGGCAGCAGGAGCAGCAGGTACCCGAAGTCGCGCCACGTCGCCGGGTCGGTGAACTGGTGCTTCCACCGCTGCCAGAGCGTGCCTGTCGGCATCTCGCGGTACGGGCGGGGGATGTCCGTGCGCAACGCCGCTCTGACCCACGCCCGCTCCATCGTCGCGCCACCCCGCACGACGTTCATCGCGAGCCACAGGATCGGCAGACCGACCCACAGGACCGAAGTGGCGAGCCCGACCACGGTCAGGACGACGGAGAGGGTGAACCAGAAGATGCCGGTCACCAGGTTGGTCAGCAGGTAGAACCCGGCTGCGAGCGCGTTCGGTTTCCTCATGTCGTCCATGGTGGTCGTTCCCGCTGGTCAGAGACCATGTGGCTACCTAGGAGGTCGGGGGTGGGGACAGCCCTACCTGCCTCGGGAAGAAGTCGTTGGCCCCCGTCGTTATGCTATGCGTAACCACAACAGGGGGGTGAACGGTTTCGACTGTGGACGTTGATTCAGGGGAAGCGTGCCGGTGCAGGCGAGAGACCACCGTTAAGCGTCATCGCAAACCAATAAGCGCCACGTCTAACGACACGCGCACCGCGTACGCTCTCGCTGCCTGACAGCAGGAGCTAGCGGTTGTCGGCCTAGGTTCGCCTTCGACCTAGTTCCCGGCATCAGCTAGAAGGCTTACCAGCAGTTCCGGCTACGGGAGCTGTTCGGGAAACTCACAGTGGCTGGGCCTGTCACATCAGCTCGTTCGCATGACTGATGGGGCCAAGTAGAGACAGAGCGGACTGCGCACGGAGAAGCCCTGATGAACCGCCACAGGACCCGGGTTCGATTCCCGGCACCTCCACTCGGCCGAAGGCTGCTCGGTGGCCCCGCTGGGGCCACCTTCGCCTTCTCGTTCCGGGTTTTCCTCTGGGGGGGCGACCCCCAGACCCCCGAGGTTCGGGCGCTTTGCGCCCTCACGGCGAGTGCTCTGCTCAGAGCCCTCGCCGTTTCTCGTGTAAGCCTTAGGTGTGAGTGGCCGCGAGATCGTCTTCCTCGTGTTCGACGGCATGAAGATGTTGGACGTCACGGGCCCTGCGGAGGTGTTCGCGGAGGCCAACCTCGCCGGGGCCGACTACACGATCAGGTACGTCTCGGCGTCTGGCCAACCCGTCACGACCTCTGTCGGGATTCGGTTGCCCGTCGACTCCACCGCTGATGACGTGGTCAAGGCCGACACCGTCATCGTGTCTGGTGGCGACAGACTCGCTCGCGAGCCGATTTCGGTTGACCTCGTCGAGGCCATCAGAGTGCTGCAGGGACGTACGCGACGGCTCGTGTCGATCTGCACCGGGTCGTTCGCGCTGGCTGCGGCCGGGGTGCTGAGCGGGCGGCGGGCGACCACGCACTGGCGAGTCGCGGATCGGCTCGCGCGGGCTCATCCGGACGTGCAGGTCGAGGCTGACGCGTTGTTCGTCGAGGACAAAGGCGTGTTCACGTCTGCCGGGGTGTCGGCGGGCATGGATCTGGCGTTGGCGCTCGTCGAGCAGGACTACGGGCCCGACCTCGCGCGGACCGTGGCGCGCAACCTGGTGATGTTCATGCAACGGCCGGGCGGGCAGTCGCAGTTCAGTGCGCCGTTGCAGGTCAGGAGGCCGCGCACGCCCGCGTTGCGCGAGGTGGTGGACCTGGTGTCGGCTCAGCCGGCGTTGGACCACAGCGCGCGGACGTTGGCGGCGCGGGTGGGCGTGAGTCCCAGGCACCTGGCGAGGCTGTTCGCGAGCGAGTTGGACACCACGCCCGCGCGGTACGTGGAGCAGGTGCGGCTCGATCACGCCAAGGCGTTGCTGGACGCCGGGCACGGGGTGGCGCAGACCGCACGCGAGGCCGGGTTCGGGAGTTCCGAGACGATGCGGCGGGTGTTCGTGGCGCGGTTCGGGGCGTCGCCGAGCGAGTACCGCCAGCGGATGTCCACATCTGTGGGGTGGCGGTCCTGAATGACGGTGGGAGTCTGAGAGCCGCAGGTCAACCATTGGGGCATGGCTGAAGTAATCGCTGGTGTGGAGATTCCCGACACGGAGCTGGTGCGGGCGGCGACGTCGCTGGTTCGCAAGATCACCGACGACACGTTGTTCCACCACTCGCGCAGGGTGTTCCTGTGGGGTGCGTTGAAGGCCGCCAAGCGCGGGCTGGACGTCGACCTGGAGCTGGCGTACGTGGGCGGGTTGTTCCACGACCTGGGGCTGACGGAGTTCTACGCGTCGAAGGACGTGCGGTTCGAGATCGACGGGGCCGAGGCCGCTCGAGCGTTTCTGCTCGACCACGGCCGGTCGGAGGAGGACGCGCGCAACGTGTGGCTGGCGATCGCGCTGCACACGACGCCCGAGGTGCCGTTGCGGCTCTCGCCCGAGGTGGCGGCGATCGCGCTGGGGGTGAAGACGGACGTGCTCGGCATCGGGCTGGACGAGCTCACCGACGATGAGCGCGCCGAGGTGGTGGCCGCACATCCCCGCCCTGACTTCAAGAACCGCATCCTTGAGGCGTTCTACGCAGGCATGGCTCATCGGCCGAACACCACCTACGGGACGATGAACGACGACGTCCTCGCGCACTTCGACCCGGAGTTCAAGCGCACCGACTTCGTCGAGCTGATCAAGGGCAACGAATGGCCGGAGTGAGGGCGTCGAGGAAGTCGCGAGCGTCGAACATCGCACCCGCCGAGGCCACGCCGGTGACCGCGAAACGGCCGGTCAGCAGGCGTTCGACGGCTTCCACGGCCAGGGGAGCGGTGACGGCGTAGATGTCCTGACCGGTGACGGTCACGCGCCGTTCCTCGCCATCACGCCGGACGACGACATCCACCTCGAACGTCTCCGCGGCCTGTCGCTCAGAAGCAGCGCGCATGTCGTTGACCGCGCTCACGGACATGTACGTGGTGACGGCGGGGACCTGCAGGTGGCTCGGCACGGTGACCACGTCGGCCATCGTGAACTCAGCGATCACCTCGCGCGGCCCGGACGGGAAGTCCCAGTTCAGGGTGCGCGCGGTGGCGTCGTGGTACTCCAGCGCGCCATCACGGAACCGCACGCTGCGGCCACCGCGGCGGTCACGGGAGACGGCGCCGGCTTCGAGCGTGCCGGCGCTGGGCTGCCATCCGGACAGGCCGTAGGCGACGTGGACCTCGTCGGCGGAGGTCCAGTCGCCCATCGCGGCGGTCACCAGCAGGTCGCCGAGGCCGCCGAAGAACGCCATCGCGGGTACGACCGGGACCGAGGCACCGCGGGCGAACGTGTCGGCGTTCGCCTCGATCTCGGCGGCCACGTCGACGTACGGGATGCCCGCACGTTCGGCCGCGGAGATCAGCGGGAGGGCCGTCACCGCGAACGGACCGGCCGTGTTGATCACGGCAGCAGCACCCTCGAGCGCGCGGTCCAGTGCGTCGGGGTCGTCGGCGGTCGCCTGCGCACGTCCGAACGGCATCGGCTCGAAGCCGCGCTTCTCCAGTTCCGCCACCACAAAGCGGCCAGTGAGTCCGGAAGCGCCGTACACCGCGATCTTGTGTCCCATGTGGACCATCAAAGTCGCGAACCGGACTAGGCACTAGTGTCTGGAACGACGTGATGCGTACAGTTTCGGACATGCTCGCGTTCGCCGTGACCGACGGGATGCTCCACTTCGAGCTCGCCGCCACCTACGAGATCTTCACCGCCCCGCAGCTCGACTACGACGTCAAGATCTGTGGCAGCGGACCCGTCCGGGTCGGCCGGTTCACGATGGACCCGGACCTGCCCCTTGACCAGCTCGAACGTGCCGACACCGTGATCGTGCCAGCCATCGAGGACCTGGACCGGCCGATCGAGTTGGAGCTCGTCCAAGCTGTCCGGGCGGCGCACGAACGGGGCGCGCGGATCGTGTCGCTGTGCACGGGCGCGTTCGTGCTCGCGGAGGCCGGACTGCTCGACGGCCTGAAGGCGACCACGCACTGGGCGCACACCGACTTGCTGACCGAGCGGTATCCGAAGATCGCGGTCGACCCGGACGTGCTGTACGTCGACAACGGCCAGGTGCTCACGAGCGCGGGCAAGGCGGCGGCGATCGACCTGAGCCTGCACCTGATCCGCGCCGATCACGGCACCGCGACGGCCAACACCGCGGCACGGCGTTTGGTCGTTCCACCACATCGCGACGGCGGGCAGGCGCAGTTCGTGCTCGCGCCCGTGCCGTCCGAGGAAGGTCATCCGCTGACAGAACTCTTCGGCTGGACGAGCAAGCGGCTCGACCAGCCGCTCACGGTGGAGGACCTGGCACGTCAGGCGAACATGAGCTCGCGCCACCTCGCGAGACTTTTCAAGGCGGTGACAGGAACCACGCCACTCCAGTGGCTGCACACGCAACGGATCCGGCGCGCCCAGGAGCTGTTGGAGATGACCGACGACAGTGTCGACCAGGTCGCCGAGGCGTCCGGCATGGGCACGGCCACGACGTTGCGCAGGCACTTCCACCGAACGGTCGGTGTGCCGCCGGACACATACCGCCGCACGTTCCGCCCGGTTGGTGGCCGCCAATAACTGAGTCACCGGTTAGGTTGTCCGGATGAGCAACGAACAGCGCATCGGGGCGCGGGTGTTGCGGCGCAAGCCGATCGACCAGCTGACTCACCCTGGCAGCGAACTCAAGCGCACCATGGGTGTCGGCCACCTCACGATGATCAGCATCGGCGCCACGCTCGGCACCGGCATCTTCGTCGTGCTGGGGGAGGCGGTGCCGCTCGCCGGTCCCGCGATCGTGGTGTCGTTCATCCTCGCCGGCATCACCGCGTTGTTCTCCGCGCTGTCGTACGCCGAGCTCGCGGGCCTGATCCCGGCATCGGGCTCGTCGTACTCCTACGCCTACGCCACGCTCGGCGAGATCGTCGCGTGGGTCTGCGGCTGGTGTCTCGTGCTGGAGTACGGGGTCTCGGTCGCGGCGGTCGCGGTCGGGTGGGGGCAGTACATCAACGAGCTGCTGCACCTCGTGACAGGGCTGCGGATTCCGGACGCGCTGAGCCAGCCGCCGGGCGCGGGCGGGATCGTCAACATCCCGGCCGTGCTGGTCGTGGTGCTCTCGATGCTGGTGCTGCTCGGCGGTTCCAAGGGCAGCGCGCGCACGAACACGATCCTGGTGTGGATCAAGGTCGGCTCGCTGCTGATGTTCTGCGCGGTCGCGTTCACCGCGTTCAAGGCGGGCAACCTGCAGCCGCTGTTCCCGCTCGGGCTCGCGGGCATGAGCGCCGGTGCGGCCACGTTGTTCTTCTCCTACATCGGTTTCGACGCCGCGTCGACCGCCGGTGAGGAAGCGAAGAACCCGCAGCGCGACCTGCCACGCGCGATCATCCTGTCGCTGGTCGTGATCACCGCGCTGTACTGCGCGGTTGCGCTGGCCGCGGTCGGTGCGATGCCGTGGCAGTCGTTCGAGGGCACGGAAGCCGCGCTGAGCCGGGTGCTGACCGACAACGTCAGCGGGGCGATCTGGCCGATCCTGCTGTCGATCGGTGCGGTCGTGGCAACCACCTCCGTCGTGCTGACCGTCCTCTACGGACAGACGCGCATCCTGTACGCGATGTCGCGCGACGGGCTGGTGCCGTCGATCTTCGCGAGGCTCAGCAGGGCCGGGGTGCCGTTCGTGAACACGATCGTCGTCGGCTCGTTCATCGGGATCCTGGCCGCGCTGGTGCCGCTCGGGTCGCTGGCCGACGCCACGAGCATCGGCACGCTGTTCGCGTTCGCGCTGGTCAACATCGCGGTGATCATCCTGCGTCGTACCGAACCCGACCGGCAGCGCACGTTCAAGGTGCCGTTCTCGCCGGTGACGCCCATTCTGGGGCTGGCGTTCTGCGTCTACATGATGTTCAGCCTCGGGCTCGACACGTGGATCGCGTTCCTGTCCTGGATGGTGCTCGGGTTCGTCATCTACTTCGGTTACAGCGTCAGGAAGGCACGCCTTGCGGTTCCAAGTGATCAGTGACGTTCCCGGCATCGCCCGCGTCGCCGCTTACTACGCCGGCGTCTGGGAGACGACCGAGGACGTGCTGTCCACCGAGACGCTGCACTGCATCCGGCACGCGGGCGGCGCGACGATCGGGGCGTTCGAGGGCGAGGAGCTGATCGGTGCGACGACCGGGCTGTTCTGCCCGGACGGGTCGGTGTACTCGATGATCGCGGCGGCACGGCCGGGCGCCGGTCATCCGTTGAAGCTCGCGCAGAAGGACTGGGCGGCCGGGCTCGGCGCGAAGTCGATGCGCTGGACGTACGACCCGCTGGTGTCGCGCAACGCCCGGTTCAACCTGGTCAAGCTCGGGGCCGTGGTCACCGAGTACACAGTGGACTTCTACGGGCCGATGCGCGACGGCGTGAACGAAGGCGACGAGACCGACCGGCTGACCGTGCAGTGGGACCTCACCGGGGCTCGGGAGGCGCACGAGTCGGTTCCTGACGGCGAGGTCACTGGGACGGCGCCGGACGGGGAACCGTTGGCGCGGACGGACGGCGAGCGGATCTGGTGCCGGGTGCCGCGCGACATCGTGCAGGTGCGCAAGGAATCCGCAGCGTTGGCGCGCGAGTGGCGTGAGGCGGTGCGTGGCGTGTTCGTGGACGCCTTCGAGCAGGGCTACGTGGCGACTTCGATGTCCCGCGATGGTTGGTACGAGTTGGAGCGCCGATGAAGATCGAGCGGGTTGAGCTGCTGCACGTCGCGATTCCGCTGGTGTCGCCGTTCCGCACGTCGTTCGGGACGATGACGACCAAGGACACCTTCCTGCTGCGGGTCGTGACGGACTCCGCCGAGGGCTGGTCGGAGTTCGCGGCCGACCCGGAACCGCTGTACTGCTCGGAGTTCGTCGGCGCCGCGGAACTGGTGCTGGACCAGCACCTCGTGCCACTGGTGACGCCCGAGGTCACGGCTGCCGAGGTGCAGCCGAGGACTCATGCGATCAAGGGGCACAAGCTCGCCAAGGCGACGCTGGAGACAGCGATCCTGGACGCCGAGCTGCGGTCGTACGGGATGTCGATCGGCACCTACCTGGGCGCCACGGCCTCCCAAGTCCCCGCCGGAGTCTCGGTCGGGATCAAGAACTCGATTCCCGAGCTCTTGGCCGATGTCGAGGGTTACCTCGCCGAGGGCTACGCGCGGATCAAGCTCAAGATCGAGCCGGGCTGGGACGTCGAACCGGTGCGCGCTGTGCGGGAACGGTTCGGCGACATCCTGCTGCAGGTCGACGCCAACACCGCGTACACGCCGGCCGACGCCGAACACCTGCGCCGGCTCGACGAGTTCGACCTGCTGCTGATGGAACAGCCACTGGAAGAGGACGACATCCGCGGCCATGCGCTGCTGGCGCAACGGATCCGCACGCCGATCTGCCTCGACGAGTCGATCACGTCGGCCAAGGACGCGGCGACCGCGATCGCGTTGGACGCCTGCCGGGTCATCAACATCAAGCCCGCACGGGTCGGCGGTTATCTCGAAGCGCGCAGGATCCACGACGTGGCGGTGGCGCACGGGATTCCGGTGTGGTGCGGCGGAATGCTGGAGACCGGCATCGGGCGCGGGCCGAACCTCGCGCTGGCCGCGTTGCCCGGATTCGTGCTGCCGGGCGACGTTTCCGCGTCTCGTCGGTACTTCGCGGAGGACGTCACCGAGCCCTTCGAGCTCAAGGACGGCTTCATGCACGTGCCGACCGGGCCTGGCATCGGCATCGAGCCGATCCCGGACACGCTCAAGCGCTTCACCACGGCGACGAACGTGCTCTACAGCGCCTGAAGTTCGCGGGCCAGGTTGATCCGCGCGGCGGCGTCCCACAGCTGCCGCGCGGGTTCCGTGACGAACAGGCCCTCGCGGTCGAGCAGCGTCTTCAGCACTTTCGCTCTACCCACTCGCCACTGCGAGTCGTCGTACTGCGCGTACTCCTGGCGCACGGCCTGGCTGTAGCGGTCGTAGTGCTCCGGTTCCGAACCGAGAATCGCCAGGTCGGCGTCGAGCAGCACGTGTGCGAGAGGGTCGTCCGACGAGTGCGTGATCGTGGCCAGCACCAGTGACTCCACGCGGGCGACGTGGGCTTCTTCCAGCCCGTGCAAGCGTTCCCGGGCCCAAGCAGCGGACGCGCGTTCGTCGTCGCCCGGTTTGCTGTCGTAGATCACGTCGTGCGCGCAGGCGGCCAACGCGAGGATCGCGCGTTCCTCGGCCGTGAACGCGAACACGTCGGCCAGCTCGGACGAGTCGCGGACGACGGACATCACGTGGAAGGTGTTGTGGTACGCCCGATGCGGCTCGGCGTAGCGCTCCATCAGGTCACCCGCGTCCGGGGTGCCACCAAGAGTGCGGACCGCGTCGTCCCAGATCCGTTTCACCGCGTCAGTTCCTCCTCGATCACGTCCGCGGCGAACGCGCTGCCGCCCGCCCGGTGAACCATTCGCTGCATGTCCTTCACCCGCGCGGAGATCGAGGAATCGGACGTCAGCTGACCCACCAGCGACCGCACACCCTCCTCGGTCACGGTGTCGAGCAGCACGCCGAGCCCGAGCTCCTCAACGCGCTGGCCGTTCAGCCGCTGGTCGGTCATCCGCGGCACGACGATCATCGGAACGCCGTGGTGCAGAGCTTCTGTGACGCCGGCCAGGCCGCCGTGCGTGATGAACACGCTCGCGTGCTCCAGCACGGCGAGCTGCGGGACGTCGTCGTGCGCCTCGACGTTCGGTGCGGGGTCCTCGACTTCGCCCTTCGTGACGAGGTGCCAGGGCATCCCGCGCGCTGCGTCGGCGCACGTCTGCGCGTCGATCGTCGAGAGCACAACGGGTGTGTTGCGCGGTGGCGTCCACGTGCCCTGGAACTTCCGCTCGGTCAGGCAGGGCCCGGCGAAGGTCCACCTCTCGTCGAACGTCTCACCCTCTGGCTGGAACTCCCTGGGGAACAACGCGATCCGGCGGCTCGCACCGGCGACGAACTCCGGCAGTGAGCAGCCGACGAACTCCTGGACCTTCGTGAAGAACCTGATGGCGTTGAGGTCGAACCCTCGGGCGGGCACCACCGCGGCGCCGAGCGACCAGGTGGCGTTGCTGGTCAACAGGCTCTCCAGCAGCAGGTTCGGGGCGCCGGACCGGCGGGCGATCACGCCGCCGGCCCAGGCCGCGATGTCCCACAGCACGATGTCCGGCCGATCGTGCCGGAACACGTCTTCCAACTGCGGCAACGTCGACTCCGCCTCGATCAGGGCCAGCTGCGCGGCTTCGTAGAGCGACTCCGGCAGCTCTGCGGGAAGTGTTGTCCCGCAAGGGATCGCCGTCGCGCCGCACTCGGTCACGGCGTTCGCGAACGGAGGCGGGACCGGGCAGCTCACGCGGTGGCCGCGGCGCACGAGCTCAGCGATCATCCCGAGCGCCGGGAGGACGTGTCCGCGCTCGGGCATGAGGAAGATCGCGATGTGCGCCATAGCTGAGATTAACGTTGTTCGATTCCTAATGGTTCAAATCGGTGGCGGTGATTCGACTCAAGTTCCGTTCCGCGAGGGCTGTGATCGTCACGAAGGGGTTCGCGCCGATCGAGCCGTTGATCAGCGAGCCGTCCGTGACGTAGAGGTTCTGGTGGCCTCTGACCCGGCCGTACTCGTCCGTCGCGCGGCCCAGCAGACATCCGCCCAGCGGGTGATAGGTGAAGTCGTCCGAGAAAACTTTCCCGATTCCGAAGAGGTCCGGGCGATATGTACTGAGGTTTGTTCGGTTTATCTCGTCGAACACGCCCTTGACCGCGCGGATCGACGGTTTCATCTGCTCGCGCCGCCAGTCCAGCGTGATGGCGTCGGTGCCGCGGTCGTAGTGGAACGTGCCGCGCTCGGGGTTCTTCGTGATCGCGAGGTAGAGCGAGGCGAGGGTCTCGACGCCCGCGGGTACGGGAGCGATCTCGGCGAACACCTCGCGGTCCTGCCACGCGTCGATGGCGAGGACGGGCATGCCGGACTGCTGGAAGCCGCCGATCATGGTGCGGGCGGTCATCACGTTGCCGTTCGGGCCCCAGCCGCGGCCGATCTCGTCGCTGAGGTTCGGCAGGTCGCCGTTGTCGCGCGCCCGCAGGAGGAGCTCGGTGGTGCCGAGGCTGCCCGCGCCGAGGAACAGGTGGCGGCAGCTGATCTCCTTGGTGTTCAGGAGTTTTCCGAACGGGTCGCGCTGCTCGACGGTGAGCACGTAGCCGTCGCGTTGCTGCTGGATGCGCTTGACGTGGTGCAGCGTCTTGATCGTGACGTTGCCGGTCTGCAGGGCGTCCGCGAGGTAGGTCTTGTCCAGGCTCATCTTGCCGTGGTTGTTGCCGTAGATGACCTCGCCGGCCAGCGCGGACTTCGGTTCGGTGCCACGGGCTTCGCCTTCCATGTGGGCGAAGTCGTAGACGTTCGGGATGACCTGCGTGCGGTAGCCGGCGTTCGCGGCCTGACGACGGGCGGTGCGGGCGTACTGGTACCAGCTCGTGGACTCCAGGAACGCCGGGCGGATCGTGTTGACCCTGAGGGTTTTGTTGGCCAGCGGGAAGAACTTGCCGTACATCTCGTCGGCGTCGACGCCGGGCAGGACTTCCTCGAAGTACTCGCGCTTCGGGGTGACGGCCATGCCGCCGTTGACCAGGCTGCCGCCGCCGACGCCGCGGCCGAGGTAGACGGCCATCTCCTTGAAGTGGACCTTGTCGAGGACGCCGGCGTAGCGCTCGATCGGGCGGTTCACGATCGGCAGGCCGAGCAGCGTCTCCAGCGGGGCTTCGGTGCAGTCCTTGAACCACATCGCGCGGCGGTCCGGGTTGAGCATCGGGCAGAAGATCTTGCCGTCGCTCGCGGGCTGGTTCCACAGCTGGCCCATCTCCAGCATCGTGGTCTTGATGCCCTTCTGGCCCAGTCGTAACGCCGCGACCGCTGCTCCGTAGCCGGTGCCGATGACCACGGCTTCGGTGTGGTCATCGGCCTTCGCGGTGCCCGTTGCCGCCATGGCCAGCGCCGTCATCCCCAGGAAGCGCCGGCGAGATACCTGAAAACCCCTCATGTGCCCTTACTGTAGGGCCGTTCGGGCCAGTGGTGTTTCGGATACCTGCCCTTCAGCTCACTGCGCGGATCGGTACCGCATCCGCAGGTATTCCAGCAGCTCCGCCAGACCGGCGGGTTCGATCGC
>NZ_JBEXPJ010000171.1:0-18828 GCF_040611995.1 Lentzea sp. NPDC006480 | reverse complement strand
TCTCGGCGCGGAGCCAGGCCAGGACTTCGGAAAGCGTCAGCGCGCCCAGCACCGTCATGCCGTCCACCAGGCCCGCCTCGGGCAGGGCGTCCACCACTACTACGACGGCCCGTGGTTCGTGTACCAGAAGAACTGGTCCTCACCGCTCAACAGCACGCTGACCGCGTGGGTCAGCGTCAACGGAGCCCGGCACCGGATCACCATGCGCGCCGGGAGCGGCAACGGCAACGAGAACGACTGCACGACGAACCAGGGCTGGCTGCCGGACGGGAACTACAGCAACAACAACGACGGCAACGGCGACCGCGACCACTTCACGCACTACTACAAGGACTGGGGCAACTCGGTGGTCACCGGATGGGTGTGGGACCTCGGCGACAAGATCTGTTACAACGGCAGCAAGTACCGCACCGAGCTGTTCATCCACTCCCAGGGCACGGGCGGATGGTCCGACTCCAACTACGGCTCCGCCGGGTGCGTCAAGATCAATCAGACCGACCGGTCGCACCTGCACACCATGTTCGCCGCCTCGTACGGCCAAAGCAAAGGCTTCCTGACCGTCCAGTCCTGACCAGCCCGCGGCACAGCTGATCTCTCCGGGAGCGTCGACATGGCTCTGCCCCGTACCCGCACTCTGCTCGCCGCCGGCGTGGTGGCGGTGGCGGCCGTCGCGGTGACCTCGTACCTCGTCACAACGCCTGGCCGCGGTGACGGGCCGTCGGCGCTCGCCGGGACCGCACTGCACCACGAATCGTTGATCGCGGAATGCATGCGAGGCCGCGGTTTCGACTACGCGGTCGCCGTGCCGCGCGATGTGGCCATCGAGGAGGCCCGTCGCGCGGCCGTGCGGCAGCACCGCGATCCGAAGTCCGCGGTGGCCCAGGCGCAGGCGTCCACGCCACCCGATCCCAACCAGTCCCGCGTCGGCGCATTGCGGCCGGAGCAGCAGCAGGCGTGGGGCGACGCCCTCTACGGCGACGACACCTGGGAGGGCTGCTACTACACCACCTACGCGCAGGCGTGGGGCGAGAGCTTGGACCGGCAGGCCCAGCAGGGCGACACCTCGGCGGCGAAGGTGCGCGCCGACCCCGCCGTCCAGGCGGCCGAGCGGACGTACCTGGGCTGCATGTCCGCCCGAGGCTACGGGGTCAGCAGGATCGACGACGTGTACCGGCTGATCGGCGAGGCCGACGAGGAGCGGGGAAAGGCTGCGAACGCCGCGCACACCGCGTGCTTCGCTCCATACCAACAGGCCTTCGACGCCGCCTACCTGCGGCTGGCCCACCGCAACTGAACGTCTGTCCATGACCGCGTCCCACGGCGACGAATGCCCGCAGGCCCAGGAGACGGCCCCATCGGCACGCATGCCTTGTCAGCGCTCATAGATTCTCATCGGGTCCAGACGTCACATGTCCCGGCTCCGCCCACCTGTGTCCAAAATGGACAGCAGATGGTTTCCACATCGCCCGGCGGCTTGTCGTGTGCGGTGCGGCCCTGATCCCAGTCGTCTCCGAAGCCGTCAGCGGCGGGGCTGCCCGCGGCGTCCAAGATGTTGTTCGCCGACGTTCAGGCCTGCTGACCTGCTGTGCAAGATTGTCACAAGGTCAATTGGATAGCGTTTCCGCCATGATCATGTTCAACCGTTTCGCCACTGCACTGGCCGCCGCCGGATTGGTGCTGGGGGCCGCCGTTGTCGCCGCACCGGCCGCGTCGGCCACCGGTTGCAGCCAGGGCAGCGGGTACCGCAACTGCCGCTACGACTACAACGGCGATTTCGTCAGCGTCACCGCCTACCCCGGGATCATCAAGGCCGCGCTGAACAACAGCCGCAACGTCGACGTGTGGATCGACAGCGACAGGACCAACCACCTTGCCGCCGGTCGCGGTTACACCGAGTACCGCTACTCGGGCTCGCCGCTGCGCTGGCGGGGGTGCTCGTGGTTCTACAACCAGTTCGGCGACCCGTTCGTCGCCTGCACGCCCTGGGTTCAGGGGTACTGATCAGCTCTGCTGGTTGCCGGGCGTGGCTTTGTAGCCGTGACTGCAGGACTGCGGTCGAATGGCCGCATGGCATGGACCACTGGGCGGTCGAGACGCCGTGGCAGCGCCGCTACATCGCCCGCTCGAGGCGTCGTAGGACCGTCCCGGACGGTCAGGCGTGCTCGACGGCATCGGCCTGCGGGCCCCGGTCGCTCTGCCGGATGCGGAAGCGCACCCGCTCGCCGGCCACCAGGGGCTCGCCGGAGACCACCGAGACGTGCACGAAGAGGTCGGGCCCGCCCGCGTCGGGGGTGATGAAGCCGAAGCCGCGGTCGGCGTCGTAGCGGGCCACCGTGCCGTCGCCGGCGCGGGCTGCCGGCCGGGCGGCCGAACGGGCCTGGCTGGGGGCGGCGGCGGCCTCCACCGGCTCGCCGGTGGCCACGAACCGCACCTCGCGCGCCTGACGACCCTGGTCCACGGTGACCGCGGTGAACGAGACCCGGTCGCCCTCGGCCGGCAGGTACCCCTCGTCGACCAGGGCGCGCACGTGCAGGAAGACGTCGCCCGCCCCGTCGTCGGCGGCCACGAAGCCGAACGACTTCTCCTCGTCGAACCACAGGACGGAGCCGTCGGCGCCGTCACCGGGCGCGACCAGAGGGGCCCTGCGGACCCCGGCGTCGAAGCTCAGCGGCACCACGTGCTGGGCCTGCGGCCCCTTCTCCCCGGCGATGACGACGAAGGCCACCCGCTGCCCGGCCGCGAGGACGCCCCCGGTGACGATGGCGGAGGAGTGCACGAACACCTCCGCACCCCCGCCGTCCGGCGCGGCGAACCCGTAGCCCTTGGCCGGCTCGTACCAGGAGACGGTGGCGAGCACGCCCAGGGTCGCGTCAGGCGCGACGTCCCCGGTGACGGCGACGTGCAACGCCTGCGGACCGCGGGGTCCCTCACCGGTCTCGAACTCCACCGTCTGGCCCTCGCGCAGCGCCCGGGCCGCGCCCTCGCCCTGCACCTGCGAGACGTGCACGAAGATGTCGGCGCTGCCGTCGTCGGGGGCGAGGAAGCCGAAGCCGCGCTCGAGGTCGTACCAGCGGACGGTTCCCTGCTGCACGGTGCACTCCTGGTCTAGCGGGTGGTCGGGGGTCCAGTGTCCCAGGCGCCGTATTTACACCCTGATCCCGGCGCGCGGCAGCTCCGCCGTGAGCACATCGCCGAAGTCACCGAGTTCGCGCGCCGTCACCAGCCGTTGCCCGAGTGTGCGGACGTCCTCATTGCCTGGTGGCGGCGTTCCTGGAGTCCCGCCGCCTCGCTTCCGTTGACCGGTAAGCCAGCGTTTCAGTTGGCGGTGGAGCAGGTCACGGCCGGGCGAGCGGGTTCAGGACCGGCGGCGACGAACCCGAACGAGGTGGTTCCCCCGGCGGCGAGCACGGCGTTGTGGCCGGCGTTGGTGACGGTCACCGCGGTCGCGTTCTGGGTCAGGGTGCCGTTCCACAGGTTGCCGATGGTGTGGCCCGCAGCCGGCTGCCACGTGATGGTCCAGCCGGTCAGGCCGCCTGGGCTGGTGTTGCGCACGGTCACCTCGACCTGGTAGCCGCCCGGCCACGAGTTGGTCACCTCGTAACGGGCATCGCAGGCGGTCGCGGTCGTGACCGTGGTCGTCGCCGTGGTGGAGTTGGTCTGGGCGCTGCTGCTGGGCCGGTCGCTCTGCACGACGGTGCCGATCACAACACCGGCGGCGACCAGGACGGCCGCACCGGCGACCATCGCGATCACCCGGCGTGGCAGGTGGCGGCGGACGAGCAGCATCCGCGTCCCGCTCTTCGGGGGCGCAGCGGGCAGCGGCAGTCCCTCCGCGACCGCCGCGAGCAGCTTGTGGGTCTCGGCCATCGTCGGGCGTTGGGCCGCGTCACGATGCAGGAGGCGCAGGAGCACCTCGCCGAGCGGGCCACCCGACCGTGGCGGCTCGAACTCCCCCCGGACCACGCGTTGCAGGAGCGCGTAGGGGTTGTCGTCCACACCGAACGGCGGCGTGCCCTCCAGTGCCGCGTAGAGGGTCGCGCCGAGGGAGAACACGTCCGAGGCGAACGTCGCCGCCTCGCCCGCCGCCACCTCCGGCGCCAGGAAGGCCGGCGTGCCGACGATCAAGCGGGCGTCGGTCACCGTGCCCTCGCCGACCGCGCGGGCGATGCCGAAGTCGGTGATCTTCGCGATGCCGTCCTCGGCCAGCAGGACGTTGAACGTCGAGACGTCCCGGTGCACGATGCCCTCTGCGTGCGCCGCCACCAGCGCGGCGGCGACCTGCCTGCCCACGGCCGCGACCACGCCCGGCGGTAGCGCGCCCCGTTCGGCGATCAGCGCCGCGAGGCTGCGGGAGGGCAGGTACTCCAGCACCAGACAGGGCTTGCCGTCGTGCTCGACGACCTCGTACACGCTGATCGCGTGCGGGTGCCGCAGCCGACCGGCGACCCGGCCCTCGCGCAGCATCTGCGCCACCGCGTCCGGGGACCGCCGGTCCGTGTTGAGCAACTTGACCGCGACCACGCGGTCGAGCTGCTCGTCGCGCGCCTGCCAGACGACCCCCATGGATCCTTGCCCGATCGACGACACCAGCCGGTACCGCCCGGCGATGACCTCACCCTCTTCTGGCACAAGCCGACGCTACTTGGCTGAGCCGACCATCGGCCACCTTCGACTTCGCGCGAACTGGGTTCTGGAGCCGCACCCGCACCCGTGACGCGACCTTTGTCGTAACGGTGGTCGGAGCGTCGGCGTCGGCCGGTGGTGAGCCGCGAACGACGCGGCGACCACGTCGTTCAGCCGTGCATCGGACCACGAGGAAGGCTGAGATCGTGGCGAAGCCTGCGTGATTCACCGGCGGTCTCGGCGCCCACCACAGCGCCGAACGGCTCCGCTGCACGGTGATCCCCGCGCCCGGTGGGTGGACTTACCGGACTGGGCCCAGTCGAGTTCCGCGGCGCCACACGGCACGGGTGTTGAGGGTGTCCGAGATCGTGGTGGTGGGGTCTCCGTCGACGAGGAGGAGGTCGGCGCGCAGGCCCTCGGCGATGCGGCCGCGGTCGGCCAGCGCAAAACGCCGGGCCGTCGTGGCCGTCGCGGCGCGCAGGGCCTGGGGCGGGGTTAGTCCGGCCCTCACCAGGTACTGCAGTTCGTGGTGGACGCTGGCGCCGTGGGCGAGGCCGCCGAGGAACGGCAGGGGAACGGAGGCGTCGGTGCCCACCAGGATGTCGACGCCGGCGTCGCTGAGCGCTTTGATGGTCGTCAGGACGTCCTCGATGTCGCCCTGCGGGTAGCAGTTGAAGCTGGAGCGCAGGGTCTTCTCCCAGTCCTCGTTCAACCGCGAGGCGACGCGCGGGTCGTCGGCGAGCTCGTCGCCCGTGATGCCCATCAGCGAGGCGTTGAGGACCGCGCACGGGACCACGAACATGCCGGCGTCCTTGATCATGGAGATGATCTCGGGGTCGTGGGGCTCGACGAACAGGTGCGCCAGGCCGTCGATTCCGGCCTCCAGGGCCATCCTGGTGGCGTCGATGGTCAGCGTGTGGGCGACGGTGAGTGCGCCGTACTTCCTGGACTCGGCCACACCCGCGTTCAGGGTGGCCTGGTCGATCATCGGCAGGCCCGGATGTCCCTCCACGCTGCCGTCGTCAATCATGAACTTGATGTAGTCCGAGCCGTGCGCGAGCAGCTTCGGGATGGATGCCGCCGCGCCCTGCGGGCTGGTGGCGTCCGGGTGGAACGGCGGTTCGCCGCTGGGCGGGCCCGCGGCGCCGCCGGGGTTGAAGCCCGGCGGGAAGAGTTCGCTGGGGTGTCCGCCGGGCGGGGTGAGGCCGAAGCCTGCCGAGCGCACGTCTGCGACCGCGTCGTCCCGACTGATGCCGGCTCGCCGGGCGCGCGTGTTGGTGCCCTGCATCTCCAGTTCCGTGGTCACCCCGAAGCGCAACGCCAGCGCGAGGGAGTCCGGACTGCTGTGGACGTGCGCGTCGATCAAGCCCGGCAGCAAAGTCGCGCCGGTCCCGTCGACCACGTCGGCTCCGGCGGGCGCCTCTCCCCCGACCTGGACGATCTTTCCGTCCTCGATGGTCACGGTGGTGACACCGAGGATCTTCTCGCCGTCGAAGACCTTGGCTGCGGTGATGGTGGTTGCGGTCATGACCTGCCTTGTCAGGTGGTGGGCGTGCTCTCGCGGCGAATCATATACCTTTAGGTATGCGAATGCTCAAAGGTATGTAGATGTGATGTGATTCGTAGTTGCTACAGTGGGCGGATGAGCAACACGCCTCCACCTGAAGGAGCCGGCGACGAACGCCTGCTCGACCAGGTCGGGCCCGCGCTGTCACGGCTGCGCCGCCGGACCTCCGGTGGACGTGGAGACCTCACCCGCAACCTCCTGCTGAACCTCGTCCACGAGTGCCCTGGCGAGATGACGGTCGGCGGGGTGGCCGCCGAGATGGGGGTCGCCCAGCCCGTCGCCAGCCGGACCGTGGCCGCGTGCATCGCGGACGGCCTGCTGAGGCGAGCCGTCTCCCAGGCGGACGGCCGCCGCACGGTCCTGGAGCTCACCGAGGCCGGCGAGGCAGAGCGCGGCCGCTTCGCCTCCGAGCAGCGTGAGACCTTCGAGCTCATCACGACCGCGTGGACAGCCGCCGAACGCGACCAGTTCGCGCGGTTCCTGATCCGCTACAGCCAGGACAGCTCGGACTGGACGGCACGGCAACGCCGCGAGAGCCGGCCCGGCGGTCCTGCCGCGGCGGAGTGATCCGACCGGCCGCGAGGCCGGATCAGCTCGACGGTTTCGCGGTGCCTGCGGACAGCGTCTTCATCGTGACGTAGCTGTTGACGGCCGCCACGGCGGGCAGGCTCGCCAGCTTGTTGGCGTGGAAGTCCTCGTACGCGGGCAGATCGGCGACCTCGACGTGCAGGAGGTGCTCGTAGTTGCCGGTGATGTGGTGGCAGAACACGACCTCGGAGAGCGCGACCACACCACCACGGCCTCATCGACCTGCGGTCGCCATACCCACGATCATGCCGTCAGAACGGCGTCCGCATGCCTGGAGGCGAGGGCCGCGAGACGGTTATCGACGGACGGCGACGATGAACAGCCGGTCGGCGGTCTTCCGTCCGGCTCCGGGTCCGATCTCGATGTCGTGGAAACCTGCCGTGGACAGACGCTGGCGGAGTTCTGCCGTGCTCCAGGGACGCATCATGAAGTCGTAGCTCGACCTTTGCCGAGGCTCGTCTTGTGCAAGAAGGTCGTACTGCTCGTGGACATGCAGCATTCCCGCCTGCCATGTGACGGTGCTGGTGAAGATCAGCTGTTTCCCCGGGCCGAGTTCCACGGTCCGTTCACGGGGCGTCCCGTCTGCGCGTTCCCGGGACCCGTGCTCGTCGCGGACGTCGAGTATCAGCAGACCGCCCTCCTGCAGACTGCTCGCGAGCGAGCCGAGAACCGCGTCGCGTTCGGCATCGGTGATCATGTCGTTCAGCACGCCGCGGCAGGTCACCGCCTGGTATGGCGATGCGACGTCGAGCGAGCACAGGTCGGCCTGGTAGCGCCGTGCCGCGGGACACCGTTTCGCCGCCTGGTCCAGGAGTGCGCCGGCTGCATCGGCGAGGTCGACGTGGTGGCCTTTGGCCGCGAGGGCGGCGGCATGCCGGCCGGTCCCGCAGCCTGCGTCCAGCACTGACGCCGCGTGATGGCCGGCCCGCACGAGCACGTCGTGGACCGCGTCGACCCAGGGCTCCGCCGGATCCGTGATGAGCAGGTCGTAAGCTGCGGCATGATCGGCGTAGAACGGTCGGGACCGGCTCACCTGCGCGGAGTGTGATGTCACGGCAGACATCCTGCCCAAGCCGCGGACTCGCCCCTCGGCGCCGCCCTTCTCGTGCCCAGGCGAAGCCGAGAACTTGAGCGACCGCAGAGCTGAGGTTGTCATAGCGGACCTTTCCCCGCGGCAACCCTCAGCACCTGGGCGTCACGGCCGAGGGCCTGCTGACGCGCAACGCCTGCTCCCCACCGCTACCGACACCGCGAGCGCGTCGGCGTTGCTCGACGAGGTGCGCGCCGCAGGTGGACTGGCGGCGTGATCGTCAGCGGGCGGGACGGGCGATCGGCGGGCACGGCGCGGGCGTGCCGGCGACAACACCCGCGCCGACCGGGCCGTGATCAGATGCCCAGCAGCGTCTTGCCGTCGTGCGCCTGCAGCACCGCGATCAGGCCGCGCAGTGCGGTTTCCAGGCGTGCGATGTCCGCGTCGTCGAGGTAGACCGACGGCTCCAGCCGCAACGTGCTCGTGGCGCTCGCGGTCGGGAACATGCGGACCGCGTGTGCGCGCAGCAGGTAGCCGGAGAACAGGTAACCGACGAGGCCCGACTCCGCCTGCTCGCGGATGGTGTCGTCCGGGGAACCGGACAGGTCCGCGAACTCCAGGCCCAGCATCAGGCCGCGTCCGCGCACGTCCGCGATCACGGCCGGGAACTCGCCGCGCAGCTTCTCGAGCATCGCGCGCAGCTGGGTGCCGCGGTGCTCGGCCAGGCGGTACGCCTCGCCGTCGGCCGCCTCCAGCAGTTCGACCGTCTTCGACGCGATCAGCGTGGAGAAGCTGTCCTTGGCGAACGTCGAGCTGTGCACCAGCTCGAAGTCGGTGCGGTACCGGCTCGAGCGCACCAGCGTCAGGCCCGCCTTGGCGATGCCGCCGCCGAGGCTCTTGGCCAAGGTGAAGTAGTCGCCCTGCAGTCCGAGGTGCGAGCTGGCGAAGAACGCGCCGGAGCGGCCCATGCCGCTCTGTACCTCGTCGATCACGACCGGGCAGCCCAGCTCGTCCGCGACCGCGCGGACCCGTGCGGCGAACGCCCGGTCGAGCTCGCGGATGCCCGCCTCTCCCTGGATCGGCTCCAGCACGAACGCGGCGATCACCGGCAGGTCGCGTTCGACGATGCGGGCGGCGCCGTCGACGACCTCCAGGTCCAGCAACGTCTTCCGTTCCTCGGCGACGATCTTCGTCAGCGCTTCGGCGTCGTCCTGCGGCACGAAGCGGCACTGAGCGGCCAGCGCGCGGAACGGGGTGCGGTAGCCGGGGTTGTGGGTGAGCTGAACGCTGCCGACGAGCTTGCCGTGGAACGAACCCTCCGGCGCCAGGAACACCGGGGCCGTCAGCACGCGCTCGGCGTTGGCGGCGCGGACCTCGGCCACCAGGTCGTCTGCTGCCGAACCCAGCGACGCCTGGATCTCCACGAGGTTCCGCTCGATCTGCGCGGACACCTCGGCGAGCCGCATGACGCGGTCGAGCTCGGCGTGCTTCAGCGCGATTTCGATCGATTCCGCGCCACTGTTCGCGAAAATCGCCGAATAGGGCTCGGAAGTGTCGAATTCGCGGCGAATGATCGCGTTCACCTGCCACGCGAGTTCGTTCGCGTACGGGTGCCGGGAGAACTGTGCGTGAATGGGCGTGCCCGCGTCGAGCAACGATTTAGCGTATTCGACCAGTTCCGGGTTGTTGTGGCCGAGAATCGTCGAACCGTAACCGCCGACGAGGTCCAGCACTTCCACCTCGGTGCCGTCGGCATCGAGGTAGTACAGGCGGTTTCCGGCCGCCCGCACGTACTCGACGCCCAGTCCCAGCGACGCCAGCCATCCGGCCAGATGGGGTTCCGCGAGTTCGATCTGCTCGGTCACCGGGTTCATCTCCGTCCTCAAGTCGCTGGTCACGGGCCGACCGTAGCGGTAACGGCACTCTCGCAGAGGTCTTGCAGTAACAGCCCGGTAACCGCGCAAACTCCGCGATCGAGCGGTTACCGGGGCAGGACCGGCAAACCGCTCGGAACATCCAAAGCTGGCTACGCTCGAACCCGGCTCGAAGATTTCTCGAAGCCGAATCACCACCACCTACCCGGAAGGGCAGCCGAGTGCGATGACGAGTGAGCAGCATTCCGCACGCAAGGAACAGCACGAACCGATCGCGATCGTCGGGGTTTCCTGCAGGCTGCCTTCGGCGTCGAATCCGGTGGAGTTCTGGGACCTGCTGCGGAGCGGCCGCGACGCCATCACCGAGATGCCCGCGCACCGGTGGGAAACGATTTCCGAGGACACCGGAAAAGCGATTCGGCGTGGCGGTTTTCTCGACGACATCGCCGCGTTCGACGCCGCCTTCTTCGGGGTGTCACCGCGCGAGGCCGTGGTCATGGACCCGCAGCAGCGCCTGCTGCTGGAGCTGACCTGGGAGGCGCTCGAGGACGCGGGCATCGTCGCGCAGAGCCTCGACGGCACCTCGGCGGCCGTGTTCGTCGGCACCGCGCGCGAGGACTACGCGAGCCTCGTCTACCGGCAGGGTGATCGCGGCATCACGCAGCACACGAACACCGGCGTGCACCGCGGCGTCATCGCCAACCGCGTCTCGTACGCGCTCGGCCTGCGCGGCCCGAGCCTCACGGTCGACACCAGCCAGTCGTCGTCGCTGGTCGCCGTGCACCTCGCCTGCGAGAGCCTGCGCACCGGCGAGACCGGCCTCGCGATCGCGGGCGGCGTGAACCTCAACATCCTGGCCGAGACGATCGTGGGCGCCGAGCGGTTCGGCGGACTGTCCCCCGACGGCCGCTGCTTCACCTTCGACGCGCGCGCCAACGGATACGTCCGCGGTGAGGGCGCCGGTGTCGTCGTGCTCAAGCCGCTGCGCCAGGCCGTGGCGGACGGCGACCGCGTGCACGGCGTGATCCTCGGCAGCGCGGTCAACAACGACGGCGCCACGCCGGGCCTCACCGTGCCCAGCGCCGACGCGCAGGAACTGGTGATCCGCGCCGCGCACCGCCGGGCGGGCATCACTCCGGACGAGGTCCAGTACGTGGAGCTGCACGGCACCGGGACGCCGGTCGGCGACCCGATCGAGGCGACCGCGCTGGGCCGGGCGATCGGCGTGCACCGGCCGGCGGGCGACCCGCTGCGCGTGGGTTCGGTCAAGACCAACATCGGCCACCTCGAAGGCGCGGCCGGCATCGCCGGGCTGATCAAGGCGGTGCTCAGCATCGCGCACCGGCGGCTGCCCGCGAGCCTCAACTTCCGCACCCCCAACCCGGTGATCCCGTTCGACGCGTTGAACATCGCGGTCAACGACAGCGATGGCGAGTGGCCGCATCCGGACCGGCCGCTGGTCGCGGGCGTCAGCTCGTTCGGCATGGGCGGCACGAACTGTCACGTGGTGCTCGCGCAGGGCCCGGCAGTCCGGGAACCCTCGGCAGAACAACCAGATTCGCGCCCCGTCCCGGTCGTGCTCTCCGGCCGCACCGAGAGCGCTCTGCGCGCCCAGGCCGCGAAGCTCGCCGAGTTCGTCGCGTGCCACGACGTGCGGCCGGCCGACGTCGGCTGGTCTGCGCTGTCCACCCGCACGCTGTTCGGCCGGCGCGGCGTTGTCGTCGCGGCCGACCGCCACGAGCTGAAGATCGGCTTGGAGGCGGTGGCCGCCGGACTGCCCGTCGCGGGTGTCCTGTTCGACGGCGAGGCACCCGGCCCGCTCGGGTTCGTGTTCACCGGGCAGGGTGCGCAGCGCGTCGGCATGGGTCTGGAGCTGCACGCGTCCGAACCGGTGTTCCGCGCGGCGTTCGACGAGGTCTGCGCGCACCTGGACCCGTTGCTGCCCAGGCCGTTGCGCGAGGTGATCGCCGACGGCGACGGGCTCGACCAGACCGGCTTCACCCAGCCCGCGCTGTTCGCGGTCGAGGTCGCGCTGTTCCGTCTGGCCGAGTCGCACGGCCTGACCCCGGACTTCGTCGCGGGCCACTCGATCGGCGAGATCGCCGCCGCGCACGTCGCCGGAGTGCTGTCGCTGCGGGATGCCTGCGTGCTGGTCGCCGCGCGCGGCCGGCTCATGCAGGCGCTGCCGTCCGGTGGCGTGATGGTCGCCGCGCAGGCGGCAGAGGACCAGCTCCCGGTACTGCCCGCCACGGTCGCCGTCGCGGCGGTGAACAGCCCTTCCTCGCTGGTGCTCTCCGGTGACGAGCAGGACGTGTTCGGCCTCGTCGCCGCGCTGAAGGCCAAGGGCCACAAGACGAAGCAGCTCGCGGTGAGCCATGCGTTCCACTCGCCGCGGATGGAGCCGATGCTCGCGGAGTTCCGTGAGGCGATCGCCGGCCTGACCTTCCACGAGCCGCGGATCCCGTTCGTCTCCACCGTGACACCGGAGTCTGACCTCGGGGCCGGCTACTGGGTCGACCAGGTGCGGCAGCCGGTGCGGTTCCTCGACGCCATGCGGGTGCTCGCCGATGCGGGGGTGCGCACGGTCGTCGAGATCGGCCCGGACGGCGTGTGCTCGTCGATGATCGCGGAGAGCGACCTCGGCGTGCACGCCGAACCGTTGGTGCGGGCGGGACAACCCGAGCAGCGCACCGTGATCGCGGCGATCAGCCGTGCGTTCGTCCGTGGCGGGAACGGTGACCTGACCACGTTCTTCCCGTCGGCGCGGCGAGTCGGCCTGCCGACGTACGCGTTCCAGCGCGAGCGCCACTGGGTCACCGAGCTCCCGGAGACCGTGGCGGCGCCGCAGGAACAGCACTCGGTTCAGGAAACGGTCGTCGCGCACGTCGCGGCGGTGCTCGGGCAGCGTGCCCCGATCGAGATGGACCTGCCGTTCCGCGACCTCGGCTTCAGCTCGCTGATGACGCAGGAGCTGCGCGAGAACCTCGCCAGGGCCACCGGTCTGCGGCTGCCGTCCGGACTGCTGTTCGACCACCCCACGCCACAGTCACTGGTCACGTTCATCAGCGACGCCATGGCCGGTCGCTCAACCGGCGACGACGTGGTTCTTGAGTCCACTTCGGACGAACCGATCGCGATCGTCGGCATGGCCTGCCGCTACCCCGGCGGCATCTCGTCGCCGGACGACCTGTGGCAGCTGGTGGCGAACCGCGGCGACGCGATCTCGCCGTTCCCCGTCGACCGCGGCTGGGCCGACGTCTCGGGCAGGAGCACCGTCGGCGAAGGCGGTTTTCTGGTCGGCGCCGACCGGTTCGACGCCGCGTTCTTCGGCATCTCGCCCCGCGAGGCGCAGGCGATGGACCCCCAGCAGCGCCTCCTGCTGGAGACCGCGTGGGAAGCCGTCGAACGCGCCGGCCTCACGCCGAAGTCGTTGCGCGGCACCAGAACCGGCGTCTTCGTCGGTGCGACGGCCGGTGACTACGGCCCCCGCCAGCACGACGCCCCGGACAGCGCCGAGGGACACCTGCTCACCGGCACCACCGCGAGCGTGATGTCCGGCCGGATCGCCTACCAGTTCGGCTTCGTCGGCCCCGCGCTCACCGTCGACACCGCGTGCTCGTCGTCGCTCGTGGCGCTGCACCTGGCCGTGCAGTCGCTGCGCCGCGGCGAGTCGACACTCGCGATCGCGGGCGGCGTGACGGTCATGTCGACGCCGGGCATGTTCCTGGAGTTCTCGCGCCAGCAGGGCCTGGCGCACGACGCGCGCTGCAAGTCGTTCTCCAGTGACGCCGACGGCACGTCCTGGGCGGAGGGCGTGGGCCTGCTCGTCGTCGAACGGCTGTCCGACGCTCAGCGCAACGGTCACGAGGTGCTCGCGGTCATCCGCGGCACGGCGATCAACCAGGACGGCGCGTCCAACGGCCTCACCGCCCCGAACGGTCTTTCCCAGCAACGAGTCATCAAGCAGGCGCTCGCCGACGCCGGCCTGTCCGCGGCCGATGTCGACGTGGTCGAGGCGCACGGCACCGGCACGTCGCTGGGCGACCCGATCGAGGCGGAAGCGCTGCTGGCCACTTACGGCGCCTCGCGCACCGGATCCAATTCTTCCGGGCCGCTGCTGCTGGGTTCGCTGAAGTCCAACATCGGGCACGCGCAGGCGGCGGCCGGAGTGGGCGGCGTGATCAAGATGGTCGAGGCGATGCGGCACGGTGTGGTGCCCGCGACTCTGCACGTGGACTCGCCGACGCCGCGGGTGGACTGGACGTCCGGTGCGGTGGAGCTGGCCGTGGACGCACGCCCGTGGCCTGCTACGGATACGCGGCGGGCCGGCGTGTCGTCGTTCGGGATCAGCGGGACCAACGCGCACGTGATCGTCGAGCAGGCGCCGGCGGGACCGGAATTGTCGGTGCTGCCTGAGACGATTGGAGTGGGGACCCGATCCCCCCAGGGGGCCGGCGAGGCTGGATCGATCCCGTGGGCGTTCTCCGCGCAGACGGAGGACGCAGTGCACAGGTTCGCCGCGAATCTGCGCGACCTCCCAGCGGTTCACACCGACACCGGCGAGCGCCAGGCAACCCCGGCCGACATCGGCTGGTCGCTGACCACCCGTACCCACTTCCCGCACCGCGCCGTGGTCCTGGGACCCGACCACGCCGCCGGTCTGACCGCGCTCGCCAACGGCGAAACCACCCAGAACGTCGTGCGCGGCACCGCCACCCCGGGCAAGACCGCCTACCTGTTCACCGGACAAGGCGCCCAACGCCTCGGCATGGGCCGCGAGCTCGCCGAGCGCTTCGAGCCGTTCGCGAAGGCGTTCGCCGAGGTCCAAGCCGCCATCGACCCGCACCTTGACCGGCCGCTCAGCGAAGTCCTCAACGACGAGGCGCTGCACCAGACCGGGTACACGCAGCCCGCGTTGTTCGCGGTCGAGGTCGCCCTGTTCCGCTTGGCCGAGCACCACGGCCTCACGCCGGACCTGCTCGCCGGCCACTCGATCGGCGAGCTGGCCGCCGCGCACGTGGCGGGCGTGCTGGACCTCCAGGACGCCGCGAAGCTCGTGGCAGCACGCGGCAAGCTCATGCAGGCAGCACGGGCGGACGGCGTCATGATCGCCGTCGAGGCGAGTGCAGACGAGCTCACGTTGCCGGACTCGGTGTCGATCGCCGGCATCAACGGGCCGCGCGCCGTCGTCATCGCCGGTGACGCGGACGCCACGAAGCACATCGCGGACGAATGGCGGGCCGAGGGCCGTCGCACGCGCGAGCTGCAGGTGAGCCACGCGTTCCACTCGCCGCACATGGAAGAGGTGCTCGACGAGTTCCGCGCGATCGCCGAAGAGCTGAACTACCACGCTCCGCGCATCCCGATCATCTCCACGGTGACCGGCGCGGAGCACACGAAGTTCGACGCCGGGTACTGGACCAGGCAGATCAGGGCCACCGTGCGGTTCCACGACGCGGTGATCGAACTTGGCCAACTAGGCACCTCGCTGTTCGTCGAGATCGGCCCGGACGCCGTGCTCACCGGTCTGGTGCAGGGCGACGTGCCGGCCGTGGCGCTGTCGAGCGCCAAGCGGTCCGAAGCCGAGGCGTACGCGACGGGCCTGGCTCGTGCGTACGTGAGTGGGGCCGAGGTCGACTTCACGCCGTTCTACCCCGGCGCGAGCAGGACCAGCCTGCCCACCTACCCGTTCGGCGGCGAGCGGTACTGGCTCGCGCCCACGGGCAGGGCCGACGCGAAGGCGCTGGGCCTCGACGACGCGGCGCACCCGTTGCTGGGCGCGAGTGTCGACGTCGCTGGGGACGAGGTCGTGCTGACCGGCACGTTGTCGTTGGCCACCCATCCGTGGCTGGCCGATCACGTGGTCGAGGGCGTGGTGCTGTTGCCTGCCACGGCGTTCCTCGAGCTGGCGTGGCGGGCCGGGCGGGTCGAGGAGCTGACGCTCGAGGCACCACTGGTGCTGCCGGAGCACGAGACGGTCCGCATCCAGGTCCGGGTGCGGGAAAACCACGTCACCATCCATTCGCGACTGTCCACCAAGGACTGGACGCGGCACGCCACCGGCGAGGTCGCGTCCGCGGAGCTGCCGGCCGGTGTGCCCAATACCGCGTGGCCACCGGCCGGCGCCACCTCCGTACCCGTCGACTACGACGTGTTGCGCGGGCTCGGGTACGACTACGGGCCGGCGTTCCAGGGCCTGCGGAAGGTGTGGCAGCACGGGAACGAGCTGTTCGCCGAGGTGAGTGTGCCGGCGGCGGACGGGTTCGGGATGCACCCGGCACTGCTGGACGCGGCGCTGCACCCGTTGCTGCCGGTGCTCGCCGACCCCGCACGGCCGCAGGAGATCCGGCTGCCGTTCACGTGGACCGGGGCCGAGTTGCACACGACGGGGGCCACAGTGCTGCGCGTGCGGTTGTCGCCGACGACGACCGACGCGTTCCGGCTGGAGATCAGCGACGAGCAGAACGAGCCGGTCGCCACGATCGACGAGTTGGTGCTGCGGCCGGTCGCGAAGTCCGCGCTGGCGGCCAGAAGCGACGCGCTGCACGCCGTGACCTGGTCGGTGATCGCGACGCCCGCCACCCCCGCGACCGATCTCGTGGTCCTGGACTTCGACGAGGACACCACGCCGGAAAAGGCGACCGTCCAAGCGCTCCAAGCGCTCCAGGCGCACCTCGACGGCGACGCGACGATCGCGCTCGTCACCCGGCGGGCGATCGCGTTGCCGGGCGAGGACGTCACCGACCTGAGCCGGGCACCGCTGTGGGGCCTCGGCCGGACCGCGCAGACCGAGCACCCCGGCCGGATCGTTCTCGTCGACCTCGACGAGAACGCCCAGGACACCACGATCGCATTTGCCGCGGCCACCGGCGAGGCGCAGATCGTCGTGCGGAACGGCGAGTTCCACGCGCCGAAGATCGGCCGGGCGACGCACGGCGAACCTGTGGCATTCGACCCGGACGGCACCGTGCTGATCACCGGCGGCACCGGCGGGCTCGGCTCGATGCTGGCCAGGCATCTGGTCGCGAACCACGGCGTGCGCGAACTCCTGCTGCTGAGCAGGCGCGGCCCGGCCTCTCCCGGTGCTGCCGAGCTCACCGCCGAACTCACCGCGGCTGGGGCACAGGTCCACATCGCCGCCGTCGACGCGGCAGACCGCGAGGCGCTGGCCGCGGTGCTGGCCGAGCACCCGGTCAAGGCCGTGATCCACACGGCGGGCGTGCTCGACGACGCGACGCTGAGCACGCTCACGCCGCAGCAGGTCGAAACCGTGCTGCGGCCCAAGGTCGACGGCGCGTGGAACCTGCACGAGCTCACCGCGGACCTCGACGTGTTCGTGCTGTACTCGTCGATCGCCGGCATCCTCGGCACGCCGGGCCAGGCGAACTACGCCGCCGCGAACACCTACCTCGACGCGCTCGCGCACCACCGGCGGGCGAACGGCCGGCCGGCGATCTCGCTCGCGTGGGGGCTGTGGGCCGAGGGCATGGGCAGCACGCTGGACGCCGCCGACGTGGCGCGCTGGACGCGGTCCGGGGTGCTGCCGCTGGAGACCGAGCACGGGCTCCGGTTGTTCGACGAGGCCCTGTCCGCGGGCGCCCTCGTGGTGCCCGCCGTGCTCGACGCGAGCAAGACCCGGCCCCGCAAGGCCAAGAAGGCCACCGCGCTCACCGAGGACGACCTGCTGCAGGCCGTGCTCACCGCGGCCGCGGCGGCGCTCGGACACGCCTCGGCCAAGGCGGTCGACCCCACCAAGGCGTTCAAGGACCAGGGAGTCGACTCGCTGACCGCCGTCGAGCTGCGCAACCAGCTCGGCGCGGCGACCGGACTCAAGCTGCCAACGACGGTCGTGTTCGACCACCCGAACCCCGCCGCGCTGGCGAGTTTCCTGGCGAACCAGGGCAAGCCCGCCGAGGTCACGACGACCAGGAGGCACACGGACGACGACCCGATCGTCATCGTCGGCATGGCCTGCCGCTACCCCGGAGGCGTGGCGTCGCCGGAGGACCTGTGGCGGCTCGTCGCGGACGGCACCGACGCGATCAGCCCGTTCCCGACCAACCGCGGCTGGGACCTGGAGAAGCTCTACAGCCCGGACCCTGAGCGCACCGGCACCGTCTACACCCGCGAAGCCGGATTCCTGCACGACGCCGACCTGTTCGACCGCGAGTTCTTCGGCATCTCACCGCGCGAGGCGACCGCGACCGACCCGCAGCAACGGCTGCTGCTGGAGACCGCGTGGGAGCTCTTCGAGAACGCCGTGATCGACCCGGCCACCTTGCGCGGCGGCAACACCGGGGTGTTCGTCGGCGCGATGTACGACGACTACGCCTCGCACCTGACGTCGGTGCCGCCGGAGTTCGAGGGATTCCTGTTGGTGGGCAACACATCCAGTGTGATCTCCGGCCGGCTCGCCTACACCTACGGGCTGGAGGGCCCCGCCGTCACGGTCGACACCGCGTGCTCGTCGTCGCTGGTCGCGCTGCACCTGGCCGCGCAGGCGCTGCGGTCCGGTGAGACGGATCTCGTGCTCGCCGGCGGTGTCACGGTGATGGCCGGCCCCGGCTCGTTCGTCGAGTTCAGCAGGCAGCGGGGGCTCGCACCGGACGGCCGGTGCAAGTCGTTCTCCGCCGACGCCGACGGCACGGCGTGGAGCGAAGGTGTCGGCCTGGTGCTGTTGGAGCGGTTGTCCGACGCGCGGCGCAACGGCCATCGGGTGCACGCCGTGCTGCGCGGCAGTGCGATCAACCAGGACGGCGCGTCCAACGGCCTCACCGCCCCGAACGGTCCGGCCCAGGAACGCGTGATCCGCCAAGCACTCGCGCAGGCCGGGCTGTCCGCCCAGGACGTCGATGCGGTCGAGGCGCACGGCACCGGTACGGCACTCGGCGACCCGATCGAGGCGCAGGCGCTGCTCGCCACCTACGGCGCCGAGCGCACCGGATCCAATTCTTCTGGATCCAATTCTTCTGGGCCGCTGTGGCTGGGTTCGCTGAAGTCCAACATCGGCCACGCCCAGGCCGCGGCCGGCGTCGGCGGCGTGATCAAGATGGTCCAGGCCATCCAGCACGGGGTACTGCCGCGCACGCTGCACGTCAGCGAGCCGTTCGCCCATGCCCCTGATCCCGTTGCCCTCGCGGGAGGAC